>DAOSUG010000161.1:0-5426 GCA_035378545.1 Micropruina sp.
CAGCCCCGAGCGATCACCACCCCCGAGCGAGGAGAACAATGACCTACCACCGCATCATGCTCAAGCTGTCCGGCGAGATGTTCGGCGGCAGCCGCGGCATCGGCGTCGACCCGGACGTGGTGGCCAACCTCGCCAGCCAGATCAAGGCGGTGGTCGACGCCGGCGTGCAGGTCGCGGTGGTGACCGGCGGCGGCAACTTCTTCCGCGGCGCGGAGCTCTCCGAGCGCGGCATGGACCGCGACCGGGCCGACTACATGGGCATGCTCGGCACCGTGATGAACTGCCTGGCCCTGCAGGACTTCTGCGAGAAGGCCGGGGTGCAGACCCGCGTGCAGTCGGCGATCGCCATGGGCCAGGTCGCCGAGCCCTACATTCCGCGCCGCGCCGAGCGGCACCTCGAAAAGGGACGGGTGGTGATCTTCGGCGCGGGCAGCGGCATGCCGTACTTCAGCACCGACACCGTCGCCGCCCAGCGGGCTCTCGAAATCGGCGCGGACGTGCTGTTGATGGGCAAGCAGGGCACCGACGGCGTCTACGACTCCGACCCCAAGACGAACCCGGCGGCCCTCCGCTTCGACGAACTGACCTACGACGACTACCTGGCCCGTGACCTGAAGGTGGCCGATGCCACCGCGATCAGCCTGGCCCGCGACAACTCTTTGCCGATGATCTTCTTCGACCTCGGTGTCGAGGGCAACATCCTGCGCGTCGTGCAGGGTGAGAAGATCGGTACCACCGTCCACGCCTGAGCAGCGAACCACCGAAAGGAACTCGGATGATCTCCGACATTCTGTCCGACGCCGAAAGCAAGATGAAGGGCGCGGTCGAGCATGCTCGCGAAGAGTTCGCCGCGATCCGC
Source organism: Micropruina sp. (assembly GCA_035378545.1). GTDB lineage: Bacteria > Actinomycetota > Actinomycetes > Propionibacteriales > Propionibacteriaceae > Micropruina. The sequence goes on from DAOSUG010000161.1 coordinate 860, forward strand.
ACCGGCCGCGCGCACCCCGCCATGTTCAACAAGCTGATGGTCGACTACTACGGGTCGCCCACCCCGTTGCAGCAGCTGGCCACCTTTCAGGTGCCCGAGGCCCGCACCGTGCTGATCAGCCCCTTCGATCGAGCGTCGATGGCGGGCGTCGAGAAGGCGATCCGGGACTCCGACCTGGGCGTCAACCCGGCCAACGACGGCAACGTGATCCGGGTTGTGATGCCCCAGCTGTCCGAAGAGCGGCGCCGCGAATACGTCAAGCTGGCGCGCACCAAGGCCGAAGAGGCACGGGTGTCGGTGCGCAACATTCGCCGGCACGCCAACGACGCCGTCCACAAGCTGGTCAAGGACAAGGACGTCGGCGAGGACGACGCGCGCACGGCCGAGAAGAGCCTGGACGGGTCGACCAAGAAGTACGTCGACGCGATCGACGAGCTGCTCAAGGCCAAGGAAGCCGAGCTGCTCGAGGTCTGATGGCAGCAGAGCAGCAGGTGCCCTCCGAACCGGCCGTCCGAAAGTCGCGCGCCGGACGGGATCTGCCTGCCGCGATCATGGTCGGTGTCGGCCTGGCCGCCACCGTGGTGATCACCCTGCTGTTCTGGAACTGGGGGTTCGTGCTGCTGGTCACCGCCATGCTCACCCTCGGCGCGTTCGAGTTGCACGATGCGCTCAAGCGCATCGGCATGAACTCGGCGGTGCTTCCCATCATGGCCGGCACCGTCGCCGTGATCTGCGGCTCGTACGCGGCGGCCACCCAACAGGGCACCAACGCCGTCCCCTGGCCCTCGGTGCTGCTGGGTTTTCTGGGCGCCACGGTGCTCACCGCGCTGATCTGGCGCATGCCCGGTGGCGCCACCGGCTACGTCAAGGACGCCGCCGCCAGCCTGTTCACGATCGGCTACATTCCGCTGCTCGGCTCGTTCACCAGCCTGATTCTGGCCGCCCCGAACGGTTCGGCCAAGATGGCCACGATCCTGCTGGTCGTGATGGGCACCGACACCGGCGGCTACGCGGTGGGCGCCCGCATCGGCAAGCACCCGATGGCCCCCCAGATCAGCCCCAAGAAGACCTGGGAGGGCATGGGTGGTTCGGTGCTGCTGGCCGGCGCGGTCGCGATACCGCTGACCATCTGGTGGCTGAACGCCTCGTGGTGGATCGGTCTGCTGCTGGCCCTGTGCATCGTGGCGGCCGGCACCTGCGGCGACCTGATCGAGTCGCTGATCAAACGTGACGTGGGCATCAAGGACATGTCGTCGTTCCTGCCCGGCCACGGCGGTGCCATGGACCGGCTCGACTCGATCCTGGTCGCCGCCCCGGTGGCCTGGCTGCTGCTCTTCCTGCTGATCCCGAACTGAGTTGATGTCGATGACTGAGTCACCAACGCCGGCCACGGACGCGCTGCGTCCCGACGAGATCAGCGCCTACGCGGCACTGGAGGACCGGGTACGCGCAGGCGCGAGCGTGCCGCTCGCCCTGGCGCCGCAACGCCGGGGCAAGCCACCCCGGCACTGGCTCGACAGCAGCACGGACGAGCGGCAGGCGGCCGTCCAGCAGCTGGGGCTGCCGAAGTTCCGCGCCGACCAGATCTCGCGGCACGTGTTCGAGGGGCTCGACCTCGACCCGTCCGGCTGGACGGACCTGCCCGCGGCGGCGCGCGCCCAGGTGGCCGAGAGCTTCTTTCCGCGGCTGCTGACCGACGTGCGTCCGCTCAGCTGCGACGGCGGCACCACGCTGAAGACCTTGTGGCGGCTGCATGACGGGTCGCTGATCGAGTCGGTGCTGATGCGCTACGGGGTGCCCGGCATCCGTTCGTCCGGCTCGGGACGCAACCGGGCCACGCTCTGCATCAGCTCGCAGGCGGGCTGCGGCATGGCCTGCCCGTTCTGCGCCACCGGGCAGGGCGGCCTGCAGCGCAACCTGAGCGCCGCCGAGATTCTGGCGCAGGTGCTGGCCGGCGCCCGCGCCCTGCACGACGGCACGATTCCCGGTGGCCCGGGCCGGATCAACAACATCGTGTTCATGGGCATGGGCGAGCCGATGGCCAACTACAAGGCAATCATGGCGGCGATCCGCACCATGACCGCACCCGGTCCGCACGGCCTGGGCATCAGCGCCCGGGGCATCACCGTCTCGACGGTCGGTCTGGTGCCCCGCATCGCCCAACTGGCCGGCGAAGGGCTGGCGGTCACACTGGCGGTCAGCCTGCACGCCCCCGATGACGAACTGCGCGACGAACTGTGCCCGATCAACACCCGCTGGAACGTGCGTGAACTCGTGGACGCGGCCCACGCCTACTTCGTGGCCACCAAGCGACGGGTGTCGATCGAGTACGCGCTGATCCGCGACGTGAACGACCAGCCGGAGCGGGCCGCGCTGCTGGCGGACGTGCTGCGCCGCGACGGCGGACACGGCTGGGTGCACGTCAACCTGATTCCGCTCAACCCGACCCCGGGCTCGAAATGGACGGCCTCGCGACGTGCCGACGAGAAGGCGTTCGTCGCCGCTCTGGAGCGTCGCGGGGTCGCGGTCACGGTGCGCGACACTCGCGGCCGCGAGATCGACGGAGCCTGCGGGCAGCTTGCCGCAACGGCTGCCGCGGGGTGACCCGGCGCGAGTAGGGTGAACCATGCGTTCGTTGGTCGAGAGGCAGCATCACGTTCTCGACGACGCCCAACTGGCCGACCTGACCAGCCTGATCTTCGCTGAGGCACCGACCGAGCATCGCCTCGTCCACACCCCGCTGACGGGGCTTCCGCTCGCCGAGATCCCGCTGTCCACTCGCTCGGACGTGGGGTGCGCGGTGCAGCAGGCACGCTCGGCGCTGCGGGCCTGGACCGCGCTGAGCCACCGTCGCCGGGCCGCCGTGGTGCTCGACTTTCACGACCGCCTGCTGGCCCAGCGTGAGGACGTCCTCGACCTGATTCAGCTCGAGACCGGCAAGACCCGTGCCAACGCGTTCGAAGAGGTCGCCGAGGTCGCCAACGTGGCGCGCTACTACGCGCGGTCCGCGGCGAAGCTGCTGGCACCGCGTCGATTCCGGGGCGCGTTGCCGGTGCTGGGTGCCGCCACCGAGCGGCGGCTGCCGCGGGGCGTGGTCGGCATCATCACGCCCTGGAACTACCCGTTCGCGTTGTCGCTCGGCGACGCGCTGGCCGCGCTGCTGGCCGGCAACGCGGTGGTGCTGCGGCCCGATCCGCGCACCTGCCTGTCGGTGCTGTGGGGGTTGCGCCTGCTGCTGGCCGCGGGCCTGCCACCGGGGGTGTTGCAGGTGCTGACCGGCGAGGGCGACGTCATCGGCGCCGCTGTGGCCCGGGGCGCCGACTACGTGTGCTTCACCGGCTCGACCGGCACCGGACGTCAGGTGGCCCGGCTGGCCGCCGACCGGCTGGTCGGCTGCTCGCTCGAACTCGGCGGCAAGAACGCCCTGTACGTGCGAGCCGACGCCCCGCTCGAGCTGGCCGTCGACGTGGCCCTGCGCAGTGCGTTCGCCGCCGGCGGCCAGGTGTGTGCCCACACCGAGCGGTTGGTGGTGCACGACGACATCGCGGACGCGTTCGTGCCCCGGTTCCTCGAGGCCGTGCAGGGCATGCGCCTCGGGGTGGCACTGGACTACGGCTACGACATGGGTTCGCTGTTCGGCCCCGACCAGCTGCAACGCGTCGGCGACCACGTGCGTGACGCCGTGCGCCACGGCGCCCGGGTGCTGACCGGGGGACGGGCCCGTCCAGACCTCGGCCCGTGGGTGTACGAGCCGACGGTGCTCGACGGGGTGACCGCCGCGATGGACGTGCGCGACGCCGAGACCTTCGGCCCGGTGGTCAGCATCTACCGGGTGCGCGACGACGAGGCGGCGATCCGGCTGATCAACGACTCCGACTACGGTCTGCACGCCACGATCGTCAGCGCCGACCGTGCGGCGGCACGGCGGCTCGCACCCCGGCTGCGCACCGGCACGGTCAGCATCAACGAGTCCTTCATCGCCTCGTGGGGGGCCACCGGGGCGGCCATGGGTGCGCGCGGGCACTCGGGCAGCGGCGGGCGGCACGGTGCCGAGGGGCTGCTCAAGTACACGGTGGTGCAGAGCGTGGCCGAGCAGCGGGTCGGCTCACTGGCCGTCGACCGGACCGCACAACGACGCTTCGCCGGCCTGTTCAGCGGGGGTCTGATCGTGCTGCGGCGTTCCGGCCTGCGCTGATCGGGCGCTGGTCGAGTGGTGTGTCCCTCAACCGGTACGTGCTTCGGGTGCCACGCCACTGGCTTGTCCAGACCCGCTTGATAGGCCAGCGGGTGGTGGAGTACCAGCAGGCGTTGCAGACCGTCTCGGATCCCCTGCTCGGCTGGACGGAGGTCGACGGCCGGCAGTACTACGTGCGGCAGTTCCGCAACATGAAGGGCACCGTGCCGCTGGACGCCCTGACCGCCACCGCGCTGGCCGACTACGCCGGCATCGTCGGGCACCTGCTGGCCAAGGGGCATGCGCGCACGTCCGGGGCGTCCATGATCGCGGGGTACCTGGGCAAGGGCGAGAAGGCCAGCAAGGCGTTCTCGCGGTTTGCCCGGCTCTACG
>DAOSUG010000162.1:0-5415 GCA_035378545.1 Micropruina sp.
GTCCCGCATGCGCTCGCTCGAGAAGAACCGCGGGATCCAGACCAGCGTCCGCTCCTGCAGGTTGGACGCGATGAGTCGGTCGACGCGTTCCACGTCTTCCACGGACGAGTGGCCCTCGTCGTCGAACGGCACGTCGATCACGAACTTCCAGGCGCCGGCCGGCGCGCGGAAGTGGTCGTCGGTCAGCCAGTTCGCGTCGCGGACGTTTCCGAAGACCAAGTAGACCTCGCGACCGGAACCACGCCACACGAAACGGTGTCGCTGCGCCCCCAACATGTCGGGCGGATCGAGGGCCAACGCGAGGCTCTCGACGACCAGAGCCTTGATCAGTTCGCGGCGGCGTCCCTCGTTGTCCTCACCGCGGGCGCGCTCAACGACCGACTCGTAGTCGACGTCCGACAGCACGACCCTGATAGTTGGATTCGCAGAGGCCGAGTCGGCCTTGATCTCCGGCACTGACTTCGACCACGTGCTCACCTTGGCCGCGACCATCGTCACCTCGCCCCCGGGCAGCATGGCCACGATCGACCCGTGGTTCAGCGACGCGAGCCGGGCGGCGTCCAGTCCCTTGAGCGCGGGGACGTGCGGCGCTACCGCCGACAGCAGCAGCGTCTTGGCCAGCCGTTCGTCCGCTGCGAGGCCGGCCGGACGCTGGGCGCCCGCCGCCAGCTCCTTCTCGGTCACCGGATAGGGCTTCAGCAGCAGTGGCCGGAGCTTGTCGGCGTACAGCTTCTCCGCCGACCGGAAGAGGGCGGCCACCTGGGCGTCCAGCGCCTGTCCGCTCTGTCCGGTGACGATGTAGTCGAAGGCGTCCCCCACGGGGATCACGTCCTCGACGGTCAGCGTGTCGCGCCGGTCGACCAGCATTTGTTGCATGACCTTGAGCGCGGTCCGCTCCCGCTGCATGACCGACGCCAGCGACCGCAGCGTCGACACCAGGGCAGGCGAGAACGGGTACGTCAGCCGGAACGCCGCCTCGTCGGCCCCCCGGTGCTGGTCGTCGGAGTTGACGCCGTCGAGCAGGACGTCCCAGACGCCGGGGCTGCGGTCGATCCGCCGGAACGCGTCGTCGAGCACGCGCGCCGCCTCGGCGTTCTTGGGACGCAGCAGGCGTCGGTTGGCGACGTAGGCGAGGTTGTCGTCACCGAGTCGGAGCTGCGCGAACCGGCCCTCCTGGTGCCGGAACGCCTGGTCCAGGGCTTCCTGCTGCGCGCCGGACGCCCCCGCGTCCGCGAACCAGCGCCGCAGGTCGAGCTGCCGCGCCACGAACGACACCAACGGGATCGCCCGCGCCCCCAATCCGCCTTCGACCAGCTTCGACAGCTTCTGGCTTTCCCGAGCGAACCAGGAGGCATCGCGCACCGCGAAGGCCAACCAGAGCACGACCTCGTCGAGGAACAGCACGACGGCGTCGTACCCAAGCCCCTTGGCATGCTGGGAGATCGCCGCCAGCCCGGAGTCGAGGTCGACGAACTCGGCCTGCGCCGTGTACGAGGTGAAGTACGTGCCGGCCAGCGCACTCACCAGTTCCTGGCGCAGCTGCGAGCCCGGCGCTGCGGCCCGCGCCGCCTCGTAACGTTCAGGAGTCCAGGTACTGGCGCCCAGGAAGGCGCCCCAGACGTCGTCGCCCCCAGCGGCGGCGCCCGCGTTCAGCCCGTCGAAGAACGCCACGTCGCCGTGGAGGTCGCGGAGGTGATCGGCGTCGGCGAGGATCTGGTCGGAACGGTGCAGCGCCGGCAGTGAGCAGCCGGGGTGCAGGGCGCGGATCTGGTTCAGGTAGCCCGAGAACAGCGCTTGCTCCATGGACTCGGCAGCCAGGAAGTGGAACGCCAGGGGCAGTACTTTCTTGCCCTGAAGCACCGGATCGTGCCGCGCCACGACCGGGCCCAGCAGGTCAAGCCCCCGCGCCTGTGGGACCTGCCGCAGCAGCGCATACAAGACCGCCATGAAGTGGCTCTTGCCCGACCCGAACGATCCCGTGAGGAAGGCTCCGCGGCTCACGCCTTGGCGCACGGCGTCTGCCACCAGGCTGAGCGCCCCGTCGAACGACTCGGCCAGCGCGGTCGTCACCACGTAGTCGTCGAGCGTCCGCGCGAGGTGGGATTCCTCGACGCTGTCGGTGAGCCGCAATACATAGTCCTCGGCGCCGGCCTTCTCGGGGATGTCGATGACATCCCTCAACAGCATGCTCATGCCTTCGCCCTTCTCCCCCGAGTGGCAGCCGGCGGACGCCAGGCCGCCAACTGCTCCAACGATCGGCCGACCTGCCTGGCCCGACGTGCCAGCTCCTGCCCGGTGAACTCGGCCGGGCTCTGCCCGAACGCGGGGTCGACCTCGGCGTGCCACTGCTGGACCCATGGCTGCAGCTCGGCCATGCCTGCGACCAGCGGGACCAGCACCTCGTCGGGCGCCCCGTCGGCCTCGCGTGCGGCGATGATGGTGGCCAGCGCCAGGGACTGTTGCGCGTGGTCCCAGCCCGCCCACCCCAGCAGCGCCGTCGGATCGGTGGCCCGGCCCGCGCCCGGGTACACGATGAAGCGCTCCTTCGGCACGTCAAGCTTCCCGCGCGCCGACCAGTACGACGGCTTCCGAAAGTCCGTGGACGTGTACTTCGGGGGCACAGTGATCGTCGCCGCGAACATGTCGGCGCGCGCGTTCGCGGCCTTCTTCTCGGCCTCGGGCGCGTCCTCTGCTGGACGCATGGCGTCCTCCTGTCGCTGCAACTCCCACGTGCGCTGCCAGTCGACGAACTTCCGCAGCCCGGGGTCCTTCAACCGGTGCGCCGCCAGGTACGGGACGGCCTCCGGCTCCAGCAAGACGGCCAGCGCGTCGACCAGTCGAACGCCCTTGCCCCGCCACAGCTCTACCACCGACACGAACTCGGCGTCTCGGCCCAGCTCGTCAGCCAGTTGCGCCACCGAGCGAGGCGTCGGATGCCCCTGCCGCGAGAACCACAACGACCGATCCTCAAGTCGGTCGAGCAGCCAGCTACGCAGTGCCTTCTCGATCTGCGTCGCAAACGGCTCGAAAGCCCACCGCCGTTTGTACTCCGGCACCTCCAGCAGCCGGATCGCGTCCACCGACTCGATCGCGTCGATCCGACGCTGCACCAGCTCGCGGTAGTCCTGCGGCCAGTGTGTGGGGATGTTCGTGATCGGCGTAGACCCGTGCCGAGAGAACCAAGAGGTCTCCTCCTCACCGGCGGCCACTGTGCGCGCGAGAAAGATCTCGAACGCTCGCTCTCCCAGACTCACTTCCGGTGGTTCTCCAGGGTAGACCAATTCATTTTCAATCAGGCCATACGACCGGTACACCGTCCAGTCCAGCTCTTCCTGCTGCGCAATCATGCGCCGTCGGATTGACAACTGCTCCGCCTCCGCGACACGGAGCCGCTCAGCAGAAACTATACCTGAATCAAGCATCAGCGATACAGAAATCGTCGACAATTCGCGAGCTAGTCTGTCCAGCACCTTCGCCGGCTCCACCGGCATGGACCTAGGTAGCGGCAGATCTTTCACTGTAGTCCCGTTGAATTGATACGTTCGCAACCAAGCCACATCGGCTGCGCCGCCCTTAGGCTTGCACATTTGCTTTAACCAGAAGCAAGCAACTGATGAGTTGAGAACGCCCGCGACCCGAGAGTGCGTTTCGCCCGTGGCGCTCTTGTCCAGCTTGATTACGGGAGCAGTCTGCTTGAACACCTTCCCTCCGTCATCAATGACGAAGTGGTTATGAGTGGCCACCTCAGCAAACACGATAGATCTGGGCACGCGCAACTTCGGCACGGTCAGCCGCCCGAACTCGGTCCACAACAATCCCGACGCGACCTTCGTTGATCCGTTGAACATGACGCTCTTCGCAAGATTCACTCGCCACGGCCACATACAGCGCATCAGCTCGCTTGATCGTGACACCGAAATGGGCCTGAAATCATCGTCATACGGGAATATCGTCATCGGGTATTCAGTCAGAGACCAGTCGCGAACACCGTCCCCCAAGACCATTGGTCGGAGGTACTGCGACGGCACCCTGCGAGTCGCGAATGATTCCCGATCACGGACATACACATCGTCTTCGAGCGTGAAGCTCGTGATACCAACTGAGCTAGCTAGGTCGGAAAGCCTAGCGGAAGACCGCTCAATCTTCTCGATCACTTCTAGAGCCCCGCCCCCGGAGAGCGTCCAAGGATGCCGCGCAAAGAAATCACGCCCCAGGTCGACCACAGAAATCCATGGGTCATCATATCCTGGCTCCAGAATGTGCTCGACGATGGATCGCCAGTATGGCCCGGCACCAACACCTACCGGGCGGCTTTCACGCAACCCCTTACTCAGAACGGTCCTAATCACCGGCGACACCGGCGCCTGCTGGCGTCCCACAATAATCGATGTCGGAGTGCCATCCATGTTATGACCCGGAATCCAAGCCCCTTCCGAGTCGATGATTTCAACGAGATCCTTTCCTGGCAAGAACTTCTCGATGACTGAAACCCCAAACTCCCTCTTCATGAAGGAATTCGACGTAATCTGTCCAACCCAACCAGCAGGCCTATCGCCCTGACACGTCTTCGCGAGGCTGAACAGCAGCTCCATGAACGGGACCGATAGGGCATATTTCCCTCTCGCATGGCTGTATCGCTCCCGGTAGGCGGCGTTGAGTTTCCGGTCCTTTACCGTGATGTACGGAGGATTAGCAACAACCGCATCGTATTGCCCGTGGTTCAGGGCAGCAAGGAGACTGCCCTTATCCTCGCCCGCATATGCGAAATCGTCACCCAAAGCCGGCAAGTACTGCTGGTCGTGGCTGAAGTACAGCGAATCACCGGCGAGCACATGGATCGTGAATCCTGGCGCCCCTTCGAGCGAAGTCGCTCCGACGGCGTGCAGGGCAGCCAGCAGCAGCCGAAACCGCGCGATGGCGATGGCAAAGGGGTTGATGTCGACGCCCCAGACGGCGTCCAAGGCCTTCTGCACGCGGAGGCGCGGCTCGAGGCCGGGGGCGTGTCGCTGCCAGCGGCCGAGGAAGCGGGCGAAGGCGCCGAGCAGGAAGTGCCCCGAACCGCAGGCAGGGTCGATCAACTTGAAGCCCTCCAGCGGCCGCTCGGCCAAGGCAGGCTCGAGGGTGCGGTCGAGGATGAACTCCTCAACGAAGTCGGGGGTCTGCAGCAGGGCGTAGGTCTTCTTGGCGTGCTCGGAGAGGTCCTGGTACAGGTCGCCGAGGAACCGGGTGTCGAGGGCCGGGTCGGCGAAGTCCCGCACGAGTTCGCCATCTTCAGTTCGCTCGCGCCAGACGGCGAGTAGGGCGGTGGCGGCGCGCCCGGACGGCGAGACGGTCCACAAGGCCGAGCGCGCGTCAACGAGCGCGGCGGTGGCGGGCGTCCGACGGAGGTGCTCGATTGCTTGGAGAAGCCACTCG
>DAOSUG010000163.1:0-5400 GCA_035378545.1 Micropruina sp.
ACCTCGACGCCCATCTCGACCGCCGCCGCCAGTGCGCAGGCGGCGTTCGACACGTTGAACGCGCCGGGTACCCGCAGTTGAGGGGTGACCCGCTCGCCGTCCGGTAGCACGATCGCGTCACCGTCGACCCGCCAGGTGGCCTCAGGCTGGGTGAGGTCACAGCCGGGGCAGTCCCAGCGGCCATCGACGCTGGTCAGTACCGATCCGCAGGCCGGGCACAGGGTCGCGTCGGCGGTCCACAGGGTCGCGGTGTTCACCCACACCACCTTGGGGGCGGTGCCGGCCGACCACACCACCAACGGGTCGTTCGCATTGGCGATCACGGTGGGGCCGGCCTGTCCGGCACGCTGCAACGCCGCACGCCAGGCGCGTCCGAGCGCCTTGATCTCGTGGTGCCGGTCAAGCTGGTCACGGCTGAAGTTGAGCAGCACCAGCACCTCGGGACGTCCGTGCGCGATCATGTCGGACACCACGCGCTCGTCGGTCTCGAGCACCGCGATGTCGGCTGAGGGTGCCTGGCTGAGCGCCGAGGCGAGGCCGTAGTGCAGGTTCGCGCCGTCGGTGTTGGTGACCAGCCGGGCGGCGTCGGCGCCCAGGCCGGTGCGGACCGCGGCCGCCAGCAGGTGGGTGGTGGTGGTCTTGCCGTTGGTGCCAGACACGCTGGCGATGCGACGTCCGCGCAGCAGTAGCCGAAAGGCGTCCGGGGCGATGCGAGTGAGCACCTGGCCACGGATCGACGCACCCGAACCCCGGTTGGCCAGGCGTGAGCCGAGCGCGGCCACGTTGCCCAGTGACAGCGCTGCGAACAGCCGGACGCGATCGGCGACGCGCAGTTCGGCCGGCATCGCACGGCGGCGGAGCATCTCGCTTGGCATGCGCCTATTCTGCCGGATCCGCCGGCTGGGGCAGCACCTCGACGTACTGCGGAAACTTGGCCGAGCGTCCGGCACCCGAGCTGGTGTGACGGATGCGGCGCCCGATCCAGGGTCCGGCATGGTCACGCGCCCAGGTGAGCTGCCAGTCCAGCCACTCGCGCGGCGCCATTGCCGGCGCTTGCGGCAGCGGGTCGTCCCAGCCGGTGCGGGGGGTCAGGCCGACCGCCATCAGCGCCGCCTGCGACACCCTCTCGTGGCCGACGCTGTTGAAGTGCAGCCGGTCGTCGTACCACATGCCCCAGTGCTTGAGGCTGCGCATGCCCCACACGTCGATCACGTGAGCGCCGTGCCGCTGGGCGATCGTCCAGAGATTGGCGTTGAACACTGCGGTCCGGGGTCGGGTGAGCGACAGCAACGGCGAATCCTTGGCGTCGATGCCGGTGCCGAGAATGACTTCGATGCCGGCCTCACGCAACCGGACCACGGCGCGTTCGAGCTCGGCGGTGATCGCGTCGGGGTCGGCGCGTGGCCGAAGAATGTCGTTGCCCCCGCCCCACAGGCTGACCAGATCGGGTTTGAGGGCCAGCGCCGGCTCGAGTTGCTCGGCGATGATCGGACGCAGCAGTCGTCCACGAATGGCCAGGTTGGCGTACTGGACGGGCGCGCCGGCCGCGTCGGCCAGATGCTGGGCGAACCGGTCGGCCCAGCCGCGCGGGCTGCCGTCGGGGTTGGGGTCGACCAGGCCTTCGGTGAGGGAGTCGCCCAGCGCGACGTAGCGGCGCCAGGGGTGTGCGGGCTGAGGCATCTGCATCCTGCCGGGTACGGGTGGTGGGTCGCGGGGTACGCGGCCAGGGGCCAACTTACCGCGCGCGCCCGCGGCAGCGGATTGCGGTCCGGCCTGCCGCCCTGGTCTCGTGGCCCGATTCCGGGCGATGAGCCCCCTCGGTTCAGGAGAGCGCTGCGCTGCGCAGCCCCGAATTGTGACTCCTCTCTGGACGAGTCATCGGCATCGATCGAGTCAGGCCCCTGGCCTGGCTCGGCGGCAGTTGAGAAGCAGTGACAAAACGCTGCCGGTTCCGGTGTGGTTGTGGCACGGCCACGAAGGAAGCATCGAGAGATCGTGCGGGAACTCGCGCTCGATCGGCACGGGTATGTCACCACCAGGGATGCCGTGATCTCGGGCCTCCCCGCGATCGTGCGGCCCAAGCTCGCCGCTCGCGGCGGACTGGAGAACGTGGCCCACGGCCCGCCGTGCAGGTAAGCACACTCTCACCTGCCCGCAACAGGGCTGCCCGGTCGACAGCACGGCCAGGTCTCGTTTCGCGATACTAGCGTCAGGTGATAGCATTCAGGAGTGATCCAGTCCTTCACTGACGAGACCACTCGCCGGGTCTGGGAACTGGAACGCGCACCACGCCTCGGCGCCGACGTGCAACGGGCCGCCCACAAGCGGCTTCAGATGCTCGATGTCGCCCGCACCATCAACGATCTACGAGTCCCGCCCGGCAACCGGTTGGAGAAGCTGGTTGGAGACCGGGGTGGGCAGTACTCGATCCGGGTCAACGACCAGTACCGGATCTGCTTCACCTGGTCCGACGCCGGCCCCAGCGACGTGCAGATCGTGGACTACCACTGAAGGAGAAACCGACCATGGACGCACCAGCACACGACCCCGTCACCCCGGGTGAGATTCTCGCCACCGAGTTCCTGGAACCGCTCGGCATCACCCAGTACCGGCTCGCCCAGGCAACCGGGCTCAGCCAGACCCACATCGGCCAGATCGTCCACGGCAAGCGCCGCATCACCCCGGATGCCGGGCTCCGCATCGCCCGTGCCCTCGGGGTCAGCGACCGCTACTGGATCGACCTCCAGACGAACTACGACACCCTCGTCGCCAAGCTCGCCCACGCCGACGAGCTCGCCGCCGTCGAACGGATCGTCGCGGCCTGAGCTTCAGATCGGCCAGACTGGTTCAGCAGCCCAGACTCGCGGTGGCTGTGATCCGACGCAGATCGTGCAAGGGGCCCCTGTTGCACGAATACTGCATGAAGAAACCCGTTCCGACTATTTGAATGGTCGGAATGGGTCTCGAGTGGGATGCCTGCGTAGTACGTTCGCAAACCTTACCCCGCACCTAAAGACCCTGGTCACACGCTGGAAGCGGGGCGTCTACCGGGTGTCTCACCGCGCGGAAACCGGCCCGACGGAGGACTCGCGGGGCACCGTGGTTCGGAGGATTGGACACCTTCAAACCTTCCTCACCGCCGCTGAGGTCGACCGCCTCATTGGCGACTACCACGACGGCACGACAGTCAGCGAGCTGGAAGACATGTACGGCGTGCATCGCGCCACCGTGTCGGCGCACCTCACGCGGCGCCGCGTCGGGCGTCGCCCTCCGGGGCTCGGAGTCGATGAAGCCGCGGAGGCCGTGCGGCTTCACCTGGGCGGCGTCTCGATGCGAGCGATCGCGCACAGGTGTGGATCGCAAAGCCGTTCGGAGGGTTCTGATCGAAGCTGGTCTGTCCAAGTCTCCAACACCTGGCTAGCAGCGTGGACACTTAGTGGTGCGTAAGTGGTCAACGTGGAGTAGGCTGGGGGGCATGAGCAGCATGACCCTGAACCCGGCGCACCTGTCGAATGATGACTGGGCGCGCGTGCGCGCGTTCCTGGACTCGGCGAAGAAGCGCGGCGAGGTCGTCGACTTCTCCACTCGGGTGGAGTTGCTGACCCCCGCCGAGGTCGCGGGGCGGCTGGGGATGTCTCGGTCCACGGTGTTGCGTCGGATCGCCGACGGCGACATCAAGGCCACGAAGGTGGGCACCCACCATCGCATCCCGCTGAACGAGTACGAGCGATACAGCCGCGAACTCATGCGCCGCATGGCCGAGGCGTCCGCTGTCGACATCGAGGCCGAGCTGTTCGGTGAGTGAAGCACCACTGCTCTTCCTGGACGCCAATGCGCTCGTTTCGCCGGTGACTCGCACTTTGCTGATCGCCGGGGCGCGTGCGGATGGTCTGCGGTGGACGTGGTCGAGGCACGTCGAGGTCGAAGCCGATCGGCACGCGCGCGGCCAGGCATCTCGGACATCGATCGTGCGCAGGAGGATTCTGGGCACGGAGTTGTCGCCGACCGCGCAGGACACGGATGGTCTGGCTACTCCGCTGGCGCCTACGACACGGCACCGCTCCAGGCTGACCCAGACCAGCCGAGCACGATTTTCCGGGGCATGGCCTGCATTCGCTGCGAGGCGCGCCTTGATGACGCGGACGGCCGACAGCACGGACTGTGTCCGGAGCACCTGAGACTCTGACTTGATCTCATGCGTCAACACCGACGACTTGCGGTTACGCCCGGGAAGATCGGATGTCATGAGTTGAAGGTGGCTCGTGGTGCGCCTCGGCCCGCGGTCAGCGATCCCGCCTCATGCCCTCTGAGCTGATGACAACGGCCGGACGGGTAGGCCCGACGCAGCCGGCCATCGTGGCCTGCTATGTGCGCTTACCGCGCTCCGAGACGGCGGCGCCGAACTACTACTGGTCGCTCGGCTAGACCGCTCCACGACCTCGCCCATCCCTCACAGAAAAGTGACGAGATTCCGACCCGAACCAGAGCGGTTCCTCCGGTCGAGGGTTTGAACCTCGCCACATCGGGGTGCCTGAGTAGTACGTTCGGCAACTCCGCCCCCAAGACAAAAACCCTGGTCAACCGCCTAGACCGTGGGGTCTACGAGGTCTCTCGACGTCCCCAGGATACCGCTCCGAAGGACGATCGTGGCCCTGTTGTGAGGACTGTCGAGACGGCTCAAACTTTTCTCACCGCCTCCGAGGTGGACGCCCTCGTCGGCGACTACCTGGCCGGGATGAGCGTCAAGGCGCTCGCTGAGAGGTACGGCATCCACCGTGCCACCGTGTTCTCCCACCTGCGTCGCCGCAACGTGCCGAGCCGACGGCCGGGGCTGGGGATCGACGAGAAGGCAGAGGCCGTGCGCCTCGCCCGCGCAGGTGTCTCGATGCGAGCGATAGGTCGCCGGATGGGCGTGGACCGTAAGGCCGTGCGGGCAGCACTGGTCGAGTCGGGACTCATCGTGGACGAAGCGAGTGATGACTCGTAGCTGCGGTTCCGAGTAGCTGATCCGTCGGTAGCGTTCGGCGCACCTCGTCGGTAACGAGCGCCGAGAGGAACCGATGATGACCAGCCTGAGTGATGTCGCAAGTGACGAGCGCACCGCAAGGATGGTGCTGTCCATGCTCGTGGAACCCAATGACCCGGTGACTGGACGCATCATGTCCAGGCTGGGAGCGGTCGAGACGCTTTGGCTCGCTGAGCGCGACGGTGCAGTGGTGGGGCTGAGCCCTGCGGACGCACAGGTCTGGCGCGACCACCTCAGCGTGCCAGGTGCGAAGGAACTGACCGCGCGTATCGACCAGGTGCGGCAATCGGGCGTTCGAACGCTGATCCCAGGCGATAGAGACTGGCCTACCGCTCTCGACGATCTTGGTGAAGTCGCCCCCTACGTGCTGTGGA
>DAOSUG010000164.1:0-3813 GCA_035378545.1 Micropruina sp.
CCGACGGTGTCGCCGAGTGGGGATCCGTCCGGTTCTGCATATCGCACGATCGAGGCGGAGGCTGCTTCGCAGGTCAAGGGTGGCTCGGTCGGTTCGTCGTCGGTGTCGGGTTTGGGCAATGGTGACTGGTTGAGGTTCTCGGGTCTGGATTTCGGTTCGGGTGCGGCGGCGAATCAGTTTGTGGCGAAGGTGGCTTCTGGTGCCTCGGGTGGGGTGTCGGGTCTGGTCGAGGTGCGGCTGGATTCGCCGACGTCTGCGGTGATCGGCAGTTTTGCGGTGGCGAACACGGGTGGTTGGACGTCGTGGCGTTCGGTTCCGGCGAACGTCACCGGGGTGAGCGGGGTGCATGACGTGTATGTCACGTTCACTTCGGGCCAGCCCGCCGACTTCGCGGCGATCGATTCGCTGAGCTTCGCCCGTCCGGGAGGCAGCGCGGATCCGCAGCCGACGCCCAGCGCATCGGTCAGTCCGACCGTGGCGCCGACCGCGACGTCCACGGCCGCGGGAGGTTCTGCGTATCGCACGATCGAGGCGGAGGCCGCTTCGGATGCCAAGGGTGCTTCGATCGGTTCGTCGTCGGTGTCGGGTTTGGGTAATGGTGATTGGTTGAAGTTCTCGGGTCTGGATTTCGGTTCGGGTGCGGCGGCGAATCAGTTTGTGGCGAAGGTGGCTTCTGGTGCCTCGGGTGGGGTGTCGGGTCTGGTCGAGGTGCGGCTGGATTCGCCGACGTCTGCGGTGATCGGCAGTTTTGCGGTGGCGAACACGGGTGGTTGGACGTCGTGGCGTTCGGTTCCGGCGAACGTCACCGGGGTGAGCGGGGTGCATGACGTGTATGTCACGTTCACTTCGGGCCAGCCCGCCGACTTCGTCGCGATCGACAGCATCAGCTTCGGCCGCTGACCCGTAGGTGGGGACGGTTCCCGTTCGTGCTCAACGACGCGTAGTGGGGCCGGACCGGACGTACGTGCGACTGACAAACAATGTGAAGGATTGTTATCCGACATCGGGTGACAATCCTTCACGTTGTTGTGGAGCGCCGCACGACTGGGCCTCGTAGGTGCCCTCGGCTGGCCAGGTGGGCACTCCTGCAGTGAGCCAGACGCTCCGACTGGCGCACACCCCGGCCGGCCCGCCCGAGCGGTTTCGACAGGCTCGACCAGCGGTAGGGCGGGTTCTCGACCAGCGGGGGTCCGGCCCGGCGGGGTGGTCTCGACCAGTTCGCCCAGCGAACCCGGCCTGCGTCCTGCGTCCTGATCAGGCGGCCAGCCAGGCGTCGACCTCGGCGAGCCATACCTCCTTGTCGGAGGTTGATGCCAGGCTGGCCCGGATGCTCGAGCGGGCCAACTGTGCCAACTCGGCATCGCTGAAACCCAACTGGGTGCGGGCCAGCTCGTACTGATCGGTCAGCCGAGAGAGGAACAGCAGCGGGTCGTCGGCGCCCAGCGCGACCTGGGCGCCCGCCTCGACCAGTTGGCGCAGCGGAACGTCCGTGGCGTCGGCATAGACGCCCAGGTGCACGTTCGAGCTGGGACAGACCTCGAGGGCGATACCCGCAGCGACCAGCCCCTCGAGCAGCCATGGATCCTCAGCCGACCGCACGCCGTGACCCAGCCGGGCAGGCCGTAGGTGCTCGACCACCTCACGCACATGCGAGGGCCCCAGCAACTCGCCGGCATGCGGCACGCCGGGTAGCCCGGCGTTGCGGGCGATCCGAAAGGCCGGCTCCCAGTCGGCGGTGGTGCCGGCCCGCTCGTTGTTGCTCAGGCCGAAGGCCACCACGCCGTTCTCGCTCGCGTGGTGGGCGGCCAGCCGGGCCATGGTGCGCGCGTCCAGGGGGTGTCGCACCCTGCTTGCGGCGACGATGATCGCCACCTGCACCCCGGTCTCGGCGGACGCGCGCCGAGCCTCGTCCAGAATGATCTCGAGAGCGGGTGCGAGTCCGCCGACGAACGGCGCGTAGCTGGACGGATCCACCTGCAGTTCGAGCCGTCGCGACCCTTCCGCGGCGTCGTCGCGGGCTGCTTGGGCGACGATGAACCGCAGCGCGGCTTCGTTGTTCACCACGTGCCGGGCCATGTCATACAGCCGCTGAAAGCGGAACCAGCCGCGCTCGTTGAAGGGCACCAGCAGGCCCTCGGCGTCCACCAACGAGTCGTGCAGCGGCTTGCCGGCGAGCTCGCCGACATGCCGCAGTGACTCGATGCTCATCGAGCCGGTGAAGTGCAGATGCAGATGCGCCTTCGGTAACGACCTCAGCTCGCGCATCGACCGATGGTAGTCAGTCGTCGGTGTTGCGCTGCACGCTGCCCGCCGTGCCGTCGCTGCGCACCCATTCGACGACCAATTCGTCGCGGGTGCCGAAGCGCACCAGGTGGCGGCCGACGACATCTTCCATGCGCGGCAGGTGGTCGGAGTCGGCGCTGAGGCTCAGCAGCAGGGCGTCCGTTGCGGCGGTCAGCGTGAGTTCGGCATCGGCGAACGTGACGGTGCCGCTCGCCCCGGCGTCGTCATAGGTGCCCTGGGCCCTGCGCGACATGTGCGAGACGAGTTGCTTGGCGTAACGCCCGGGACGCCCGGTGGTCACGCGCGCGGTCGAGGTATCGGTCATTCCAACATTCTCCTTGGTTCGAGACACAGGCTTCATCGAGAGCCCGATCAACTGGACGCTGCGTCCACACAGCACTTTGACTGTTACCTTAGGACAGCCTTACCTTGCTATCAGCAGAACATTCTCCGTCGCCAGGATGTGATTCGCATGACCCACGCGTCGCCCGTTGTTCGGCGGGGCGGACGACTCGCCGCCATCGCTCTGTTCGCGGCCTTGCTGGCGCTGTTCGCCGGCTGCGGCGCGGCGGCGTCCACACCCTCGGCCGCGACCACCCGAACCGTGATCGACGTGACCGGTGTGCCGGTCCAGGTGCCCGCGAACCCGACCCGGGTCGTCCCGCTGAGCGAACCGACCCTGGACGGGGTGCTCGCGCTCGGCGTCACGCCGATCGGAACGGTATCGGGCCGAGGGCAGTCGGGAGTGCCGAACTATCTGGCCGAGCAGGCGGCCGGCGTGCCGCTGCTGGGTGGCATCGGGCAGCCCAACTACGAGGCGATCGGCGCCGCCAAACCCGACCTGATCCTGATCGATGGCACGAGCGTCAACAACAACCAGCCGATGCTCGAGGCGCTGCAGCAGATCGCGCCGGTGGTCAACACCGGCTATGCGGGCGGCGAGTGGCGAACCAACTTTCGCAACGTCGCCGCCGCGCTGGGGCGGATCGAGCAGGGCGAGCGGGTGATCGCCGACTACGAGGCGGCAGTCGCGGCGGCCCGCGTTGCCCTCGCACCGGTGCAGGCCAAGACGTTCTCGATCGTGCGCTGGCAGGGCACCGCACCCGCGCTGATCCTGAAGGAACTGCCGCCCGGCCAGGCGCTGACCGACCTGGGGTTGCGTCGTCCGGCTGCTCAGGACACGTTCGGACGCGGCCACTCCGAACCGGTCTCGCTGGAGAATCTGCCGGGCATCGACGCCGACTACATGTTCTTCGGCACCCTGGGCGGATCGAGCGTGTCCAACCCCAACGCGGGCGGAACCGCCGACCTCGCCGGTGCCGAGCAGGCGCTGAAATCGGCGGAGTTGGTGCCGGGCTTCACCCGACTCGGCGCGTATCGCGCCCAACACATCATTCTCGTCGACGGCTCGGCCTGGACCTCAACCGGGGGTCCGCTGCTGATGAACCGGCTGGTCGATGACGTGCGCAAGGCGCTCGGATGAGCAGGAGGAATCGCATGAGAACCGGATCGTCGCCGTCCACCCGGGCC
>DAOSUG010000164.1:3913-5383 GCA_035378545.1 Micropruina sp.
TCGGATGAGCAGGAGGAATCGCATGAGAACCGGATCGTCGCCGTCCACCCGGGCCATCGGGTGGGTGGCGGCCGTGGTGGCCTGCACGCTGGTGTCGCTCGCTTCGGGGAGTTCGGTGACCGCCTATGCGGACGAGACGCCGACGCCCACGCCCTCGGCGGAGCCCTCGGTCAAGGCCACGGCCGCCCCGGCGGACGCAGCCACCAGGAAGGCGGACGAACCCGCCGTCGAGAAGAGCGCCACGCCGGCGAAGACGGCTGCAGCGGAGGCCGGCTCGGGCAAGGGGACGGCGACCTCCAGGGCGGCGATGACGGTCAAAGCGGTGACGTCCAAGTCGGCGTCGGCCCAGTCCACGGCCCAGGCCGCGGCCCGCGCGAAGAAGACCGCGGCCGCGACCGCGGCGGCGCCCCGGGCGGCTGCCGTGCGGGATGCCTCCGCCGCGCGCGAGGGCATCCGCTACGACCTGAACGCCACCACCTCGTACTGGGTACCGGACACCTGGCAGGCCGGCGCCGACCTGGTGATCAGCGGCGTCGGCTGGCAGAACGCCGCCGGGTCGGCGGGCTCGGTCATCGCGGTGAAGCTCGATGAGGGAGGGGTGTCGACCACGGTTCCGGTGCTGCATCCGGTGACCGGGGTGGAGCAGCCGAACAAGACCATCTACGCCCTCGTGCAGGCCGACGCCGCTGGCGAGTGGACGCTGCGCGTGCCCTACCCGACCGCGGCCATCAGCACCGCCACCTGGGCCACTGGCGAAACGCACTCGTTGCGCCTGCTGAGCGGCTCGCTGCTCAGCGGTGACGTGATCCGCACCGCTGCCGCCGGGTTCACGGTCACCGACGCCGCGCCGGAGCCGACTACGTCGCCGTCGCCGAGCTCGACCGGCTCGCCCACCACCCCGGCCCCGACCGGCTCGCCCACGACCCCGGAGCCGACCGAGGCGCCCACCGCGCCGGCGCCGACCGGGTCGCCCACCACCCCGGGGCCGACCGGGTCGCCCACCACCCCGGCCCCGACCGGCTCGCCCACCACCCCGGCCCCGAGCGCGTCACCGACGGCCTGCGTGCCGACGGCGTCCACACCGTCGGTGACGGTGGCTCCGGCCGCCGAGCTGGGCGGCACGCTGCACGTGACCGGTGCCGGCTTCTGCCACCCGAGCGACGGCGGTTCGCGGATCGCGGTCAAACTCGATGAGGGCGCCTACAGCCGGCTCGACTCGACGCTGCACGCCAACCGGACGATCTGGGCGATCGTGGACGCCTCGCCCGCCGACGGCACGTTCGCGGTGGACCTGCCCCTGCCGGACGGAACCACCACGGCACCCGGCGGCTCATCCCCCGCGTTCACCGCCGGTCCGCACACCCTGCGCCTGCTGACCGGTTCGATCAAGGCCGGCGACACCTCGCGCACGCTGCTGTCCGCACCGTTCACCGTGGCCTCGGTGACGCCGTCCCCGACCCCCACCCCCCC
>DAOSUG010000165.1:0-5369 GCA_035378545.1 Micropruina sp.
GTCGGGGTGCTGCGCTCGGACCTCTACGGCACCCGGATCGTCCAGCGCACTGCCCGGCACGGACGTCGGCAGCGTCAAGGTGACACCTTTCGCCGAGTACCCGGCCAAGGGTCGCGGCACCGGCGGCGTGCGCTGCCAGCGCTTCCTCAAGGGCGAGGACGTGTTGCAGCTGGCCTGGGTGGGCGCCACCCCGGTGGTGGCCGCGGCGGCGTCCGGATCACCGGTGGAGTTGCCTGCCATCGACCCGCGGCGCGACGCGTCCGGCACGTCGGTGGGCCAGCCGATCGCCGCGGTCTCGACCCGGCAGCACAGCTGACCGGCTGACCCAGCCTGTCGACACCGCTGGTGGCGCCTGTCGACACCCGGCACGCCGAGCGCCATGACGTTGCGCGGTCAAGGGCTGGTTGCGCGGGTTCGTACGCGCGCAATGAGCGCTACGCCGCGCGACGTCAGCCGGCGGCGGGTCCAGACCGGTCTAGACCGGTCTAGACCACCTGGGTGAGCAGGCCGCTGTCCACGTCGTAGATGAAGCCACCCACCTCCGCGCGGCCCGTGATCAGAGGATGCTCACGCACGGTGGTCACGTCGCGTCGCAGACGGCCCGCCTGGTCGGGGTCGGCGCCGACCGTGAGCTGATCGGCGCTGCGTCCGCTGGCCTCGGCGACCCGGCGCCGGACGTCTTCGTCGGTACCGGACGCCATGGCGCAGCGCGTGTGCTGGACGACCAGGATTCGGCTGACCCGCAGCAGGTTCACCCCCAGAACGCAGCCGTTCAGCGCGTCCTCGGTGACATGGCCGCCGGGGGTGCGCAGGATCTTCGCCTCACCGAGGAACAGCCCGATCATCTCCAGGGGCTGCAGCCGCGAGTCCATGCACGTGACCATGGCCACCCCTGCGTGGGCGTACCCGTCGAAGCCGCGAGGGGCCTGGGTGGAATAGCGAGCGTTGGCCGCCAGCAGATCGTCGAACATGCGCACACCCTAACCGGCCGTTGCGCCCGCGCCGAAGCGTCCAGCACGTGACGCGCGCGCAGGCCGCACTCGCCACCATGCAGGCGCACACCGTCAATCGCCGCAATGCCCCACGCAGTTGTATTTTTTGGCGGACAGGTTTATCTTCTATCGTGGCCGCAACCACTGAAAGGGGGCCGACTTTGATGACTGTTCGCATTCTGCGCACTGCTGGCGCTGACGCGTCGCGGGTCGGTCCGTTGCTCGCGCCGCGCCGTCACTTCTGCTGACTGGCCGTTGCCGAGTCTTCGGCGCCCGCCGCTTCCTGACAAGGGTGGACGCCGCACGCTCGTGACCTGAGCCGCCGGCGTCCATTATCGAACCACGCGTTCGCCACTGTCACGTGCGATTCTCACAATGTCGCCACGTGATGATTCGTCATGTCTTCTTCACCTGCACCAAAGGGTCCATGATGACCACCACCGAAATCAACACCACACCTATTACCGCGACCGAACTGTCCAGTTTGAGCATGATCGACCGGGTCGCATTGCACTGTGGACTGGCCATGATCAGCTGGGCACACCGCCCCCAGCGCACCCGCCGCACCGCGACCGCCGACACCATGGCCGAGGTCGAGCACCGGCGTGAACTGATCGACGCCCAGTACCGCGTGCATGCGCTGCGGTGAGCGGCCCGCGCACCGCCGGCGAGACGCTCGCCGGTGCGCGGGACCTCCGCGCCGCATCAACTCCGTTCAGCGCCCGTCAAACCCTGTGCACACCCCGTCGCGCGCGAGCGTCGCGATGCACCCGATCAGTTAGGGCGTGTCAGCCCAGGCCCTCGACCGCGAGCTCGAAGCGTCGCCGGGCCCGGCTCCACACCGGCCCGTCGGTGAACAGGCTGGGCAGCAACGGCACCAGGGCCCGCGAGAAGTCCGCGCTGGCCTGGAGCGGCAACAGCGACGGCAGGTTGTCGATCACGATCGCATCCAGCGGCACCGGGTCGGTCCAGATGCGGCGCACGGGCTCGGGCCAGCTGGTGTGCCGGTCGCTGACCGGCAGCAGGTTCAGATCGGAGGTGACATCGGCGGTCACGTCGGCCAGCACCCGCAGCCGGCGACCGGGCCGATCACGATCGGCTTCGGTCAGAAACGGACGCTGCGGTTGATCGGCGTGCACGCAGTGCACCAGCGCGTCATGGGCCACCAGCGCGTTCGAGTCGAGTTCGGCGGTGTCGTCACGGTCCCAGCGGGATACGCCCACGTCGGCCAGGATCAGCGCGTCGGTGGCGCCACGCCCGGCGCGTCCGAACGCGCCGGTGACCACGCAGGTGGCGCCGACCAGCTTCTGCGCAGCCTGTTCCAGCGCAGTGGTGAGACCGTCGAGCGTCATCGGCTGCAGCGGCGCCCGCAGGGTACCGGCGAGCTGCAGTGCCGCCAACGAGCCGCCGACGAACCCCGCCCAGTAGCCGAACGCCACCACGCGGCGTCCATCGTCGTCGACCAAGTACTCCAGGTCGAAAAGTTCACCACCGCCGTCGACGAAGCGTCGCAGGGTGTGCGCGGCGTCGCGCTGGCCCTTGAAGGCGTGCGCGAAGTACACGTGCCGGTGCCGCAGCGGTTCTGGCTCGTCGGGTAGCTCCTTGATGCCGACCACGACCGCGTCACGGCTCGCGGTGGCCCACGAACCGGCCGGGACCACCGCGACGCCCGCCGCCCGATACTCGTCGTCGGCGAATACCCGTACCGGCGACGACTCGACCAGCACGGTGACCCCCTGCTGCTGCAGTTGGGCAGCGCCCTGCGGAGTGATCGGGGTGCGTCGCTCGCTGGCGCGCTCTTCGCAGCGCAGCACGATCACGCCGCTCATGCGTCGATCCGCTCGGCATCGAGCGCGTAGGCGCCGGCCACGATGAACTCTTTGCGCGGCGCCACGTCGTTACCCATCAGCTTTTCGAAGGTGGCCATCGCCAACTCGAGCGATTCGCCCTCGTCGACGGTGATGCGGCGCAGTGTGCGGTGCCGGGGGTCCATGGTGGTTTCCTTGAGCTGGTCGGCGTCCATTTCGCCGAGACCCTTGTAGCGTTGCGGCTCTTTGAAACCCACGCCGCGCTTGGTCAGTTCGGCCAGCTTTCGCTGATACTCGCCCTCGCTGTAGGTGTACAGGTAGCGCTCCTGCCCCTTGCGCGGATTGGTCAGTTCGAAGCAGTGCAACGGCGGCACCGCGGTGAACACCCGGCCGGCCTCGACCATCGGCCGCATGTACTTGAAGAACAAGGTGGCCAGCAGGGTGCGGATGTGGGCCCCGTCGGAGTCGGCGTCCGCCATGAAGATCACCTTGCCGTAACGGGCCTGCTCGAGCTCGAACGTGCGTCCGGACCCCGCCCCGACCACCTGAATGATCGAAGCGCACTCGGCGTTCTTGAGCATGTCGCCGACGCTGGCGCGCTGCACGTTGAGAATCTTGCCGCGAATCGGCAGCAACGCCTGAAACTCCGAGTTGCGAGCCAGTTTGGCCGTGCCCATCGCCGAGTCGCCCTCGACGATGAACAGCTCGGTGCGCTCAGCATCGGTGCTGCGGCAGTCGGCCAGCTTGGCCGGGAGTGTGCTCGACTCGAGGGCGTTCTTGCGGCGCTGATTCTCTTTGTGCGCGCGGGCCGCCACTCGGGTGCGTGAGGCCGACACCACCTTCTCCATCACGGCGCGCGCCTGCGGACGCTGCGCGGCCCGGTTCGAGGTGAGAAAGTCGACCAGCTCGCTCTCGACCACCCGGGCCACCAGGCGGGTCACCGGCGGGGTGCCGAGCACCTCTTTGGTCTGGCCCTCGAACTGCGGCTCGGCCAACCGCACGGTGACCACCGCCGTCATGCCCTCAATGACGTCGTCTTTGAGCACCTCGTCGCCCGCCTTGAGCAGCCGGGTGCCTTCCAACGCCTTGGCGAAGGCGCGCACCAGGCCGCGCTCGAAGCCCTGCACGTGGGTGCCGCCCTTGGGCGTGGCGATGATGTTGACGAACGACTGCACGGTGGTGTCGTAACCGGCGCCCCACCGCAGCGCAATGTCGACGTCGAGGGTGCGCTCCACGTCGCTGGGGGTCATGGCTCCGTCGGCGTCGAGCATCGGCACGGTTTCGGTGAACGAGTCGGTGCCCTGCAGTCGCAGCACCTCGGTGACCGGGGCGTCGGTGGCCAGAAAGTCGCAGAACTCCGAGATGCCGCCGTCGTGCTGAAACACCTCGCTGACCGGCTCGGACGCCCGCGCGTCGGTGACCGCCAAGCGCAACCCCGGCACCAGAAAGCTGGTCTGCCGGGCCCGCGCCACCAGCGAAGTCCACGACAGCTCGGCGTCGGGCAGAAAGATCTGCCGGTCGGGCCAGTACCGCACCCGGGTACCGGTACGACCGCGGGCGGCGCGGCCCACCTTGGACAGCTGCGCGCCGGGAGTGAACGGAGCGTCCGGGCCGTCGCCGTCGAACGTGCCGGGCACACCACGCCGGAAGGACAGCGCCCAGGTGGCGCTGTTGCGGTCCACCTCGACATCGAGCCTTGCCGACAGCGCGTTCACCACGGACGCGCCCACACCGTGCAGTCCGCCGGTGGCGTTGTAAGAACCGGCCCCGAACTTGCCGCCGGCATGCAGCTTGGTGAACACCACCTCGACCCCGGACAGGCCGGTGCGCGGCTCGATGTCGACCGGAATGCCGCGCGCGACGTCTTTGACCACGATGCTGCCGTCGGCGTTCAGCGCGACGTCGATGGTGTCGCCGAAGCCGCCCAGCGCCTCGTCGACCGCGTTGTCGATGATTTCCCACAGGCAGTGCATCAGGCCCCGGGTATCGGTGGAGCCGATGTACATGGCGGGCCGTTTACGCACCGCCTCCAGGCCCTCGAGCACGAGCAGGTGGCGGGCCTCGTAGTCGCGGCCCTCGGCCGCAGGCTTGCCTTTGATGGTCACGCGAGCAGGCTAGCGCCACGCTCTGACAAGAACGTGGATCTCAGCCCGGATCCACCCGATCTCCACCCGCTGCGAGACCCCGTCCGCGCCCCCTGGCGTGGCCGGCCATTCTCAACAGGCGACCGGGCCATCGCATGCTCATGGTCGGCGACCTTGACCCGCCACGCGCGGGGAACGAACGCTCGGCACCGCCGCTGTAGGTTCTCGCGTGAGCCGTCGTCCGCTTTGGGCCAGTGACAAGAGCTGCGACAAGTTGTTGGCCCTCCTGGGTTCTCTTCATCTTGTCGGATTCCGTACCCGTTGTCGCTGGCTACTTGCGTGACAACTGATGCGGGCCACCTGCATTCTTCCCGGCCAGAGCCTGCGCTCGCACCGCCTCAGAGGGCTGAAACCCAGCTGCGACGGTTCACCTAGTGGCCCGTTTCGGAGGTTGTTGAGGGTTTGGCTTTCTTGAGGACGTGGTC
>DAOSUG010000166.1:0-5367 GCA_035378545.1 Micropruina sp.
GCCGGGATCTCTGCCTGCGCCGAGATCCCGGGACAAAGCCGGGATGACGAGCACCACGCTGGTCGAGACTGTCGGGGCACCCGGTTAGGCTCGGCCCATGATCGCCATGGGTGCCCACGTCGACCAGACCGACCCGATTGCCGAGGCGACGTCGCGCGGGGCACAACTCAGCCAGTTCTTTCTCGGCGACCCGCAGGGCTGGAAGGGCCCCAAGGTCGCCTACGCCGGCGGCGCCGCCGCGCTGAAGGCCGACGCCGAAGCGGCCGGTATCGCGCTCTACGTGCACGCGCCGTACGTGCTCAACGTGGCCAGCACCAACAACCGCATCCGCATTCCGTCGCGTCAGCATCTGCAGAAGCAGCTCACAGCCGCGGCCGAGATCGGGGCGGCCGGCGTCATCGTCCACGGCGGTCATCTCGCTAAGGACGAAGATCCCGTGGTCGGCTACACCAACTGGTTCAAGGCCGTGGACGGCCTCGACATCGCCGTGCCGTTGTTGATCGAGAACACCGCCGGCGGCACGAACGCGATGGCCCGGCAGCTCGAGAGCATCGACCGGTTGTGGGCCGCCATCGGCGCCTCGGCCAACGTCGACATGGTCGGCTTCTGCCTCGACACCTGCCACGCCCACGCCGGCGGCAATGAGCTGTTCGGTCTGGTCGACCGCATCAAGGCGATCACCGGACGGGTCGACCTGATCCACGCCAACGACTCCCGCGACTCCTTCGACTCCGGGGCGGACCGGCACGCCAACTGGGGCACCGGTCAGTGCGACCCCGACGGAGTCGCCGACGTGCTGCGCAGCGCAGATGCCCCGGTGGTGATCGAGACTCCCGGCGGCGTCGCCGAGCACGTCCGTGACCTGACCTGGCTGGTCGAGCGACTCTGAATCCCTCCGGCACAAGCACGTCCGCGACCTGGCTGGCCCACCGGCTCTGAGCCGCCAGTATGAGCACGGCCAAGCGGCCTGACCGAGAAGTGGCGACGCCATCGCGCGAGAAGCGCCCATGGCCCGTGGCAGCCGCGCAGGACTGCACCACATTTGGCTCGCTCCCACGCTCACCAAGGCGGACGCGCCCGCAAATGTGGTGCAGATTTGCGCGCCTCGCGCTTGGAACCTCGCCGTGCCCGAGGTCTTGCGCAACCCGGCGACCCTGAAACGTGGGGACGGTGCCGGCGACCGACCCAATCCGAACCACGCCGTGCCCGAAGCAGCCGTGTAGAACTGCACCACATTTGGCTCCCTCCCACGCTCACCAAGGCGGACGCGCCCGCAAATGTGGTGCAGATTTGCGCACCACGCGCTCGAAACCCCGCCATGCCCGAGGTCTCGCGCAACCCGGCGACCCTGAAACGTGGGGACGGTGCCGGCGACCGACCCAATCCGAACCACGCCGTGCCCGAAGCAGCCGTGTAGAACTGCACCACATTTGGCTCCCTCCCACGCTCACCAAGGCGGACGCCCCCGCAACTGTGGTGCAGATTTGCATGCCAACCGGCCCGAACCTCGCCGCGCCCAGGGGTGTCGCAACCCGAAGACGATGACACCTGGACGGCGCCAGCGACCGGCGACCCGACCGTTGCCTCGTCCAACCACCCACCCCTGCCCGCGAACCGGGCACGGCAGACAGGGCCCAGCGGCTGGTTTAGCCTGAGAACCGTGACTCGAAGCATCTACGTAGCTGCCCCCGAGGGCCAAACCGGCAAATCCGTGATCGCGCTCGGCGTGCTGGACACCCTGCTTCGCGAGGTCGAGTCGGTCGGCGTGTTCCGCCCACTGGTCCGCGCCGGCGAGCCCGACGACATTCTCGAGACGCTGCTGGCGCAGCCCGGCGTCGACCAGTCCTACGACGATGCGGTCGGCATCACCTACGACGAGATGCGGGCCGACTTCGATTCGGCCCTGGAAACCATCGTCGGCAAGTTCGGCCGCATCAGTCCCCGCTTCGACGCCATCGTCGTGCTCGGCTCGGACTACGCCGACGTGACCAGCCCGACCGAACTCGCCTTCAACGCTGAGATCGCGGCCAACCTGAACAGTTCCCTGCTGCTCGTGGTCAGCGGCTTCGACCGCGATGCCCAGCAGATCCGGGCCGCCGCCGAGTCCGCGCTCAACGAGTTCACCGCCCACCACGTGCAGACCATCGGGGTGATCGCCAACCGCGTCGAGCCCTCGATCCTGAATGAGACCGTCGCCGAGCTGCACGGGCTGACCGACCTGCTGGTCGCCGCGCTGCCGGCCGAGAAGGTGCTGGTGGCGCCCACCCTGCGGGCCCAGTACGAAGCCGTCGGCGCGGTGCACGTGCTGGGCAACCGCGACCTGATCGAGCGCGAGTCGCAAGACGTGGTGGTGGCCGCCATGACCCTGCCGAACATTCTGTCGCGGCTGGTCACCGAGGCCACGGTGCTGGTGCCGAGCGACCGCTCCGATCTGCTGCCCGGGCTGATTCTGGCGCACCACTCGGGCTCGTTCCCCCAGCTCACCGGCGTCATCATGACCGGCGGCTACCCGATTCCGGACGCGGTGGTGCGGCTGTTCGACGGCATGCATCTCGACCTGCCGATCGGGATGACCGATCTCGGCACGTACACCACGGCCAAGAAGGTGTTCAACACCCAGGGTCACTTCACCGACTCGCCCCGCAAGGTCGAGATCTCGCGCCGGCTGTTCTCCGAGAACGTGGACGCCGACGCGCTGATCCGCGCCATCGAGGTCGAGCCGTCCCGCGCGGTCACGCCGCTGATGTTCGGCTACCAGCTCAACGAACTGGCCCGCCGCGACCGCCGGCGCATCGTGATGCCCGAGTCGACCGACGACCGCATTCTCGAGTCGGCCTCGATCCTGCTGCAACGGGGCGTTGCCGACCTGACCCTGCTGGGCGACCCGGTCGAGATCAAGACCCGGGCCTCGGCCATGGGTTGGGTGCTGGACGGGGTGCAGATCGTCAATCCGACCGATCCGGCCCTGCTCGACCGGTTCAGCAACGAGTACGCGAAACTGCGCGCCCACAAGGGCGTCACCGTCGGGCAGGCCCGCGAGAAGATGAAGGACCTGAGCTACTTCGGCACCATGATGGTGCACCTCGGCATGGCCGACGGCATGGTGTCGGGCGCGATCAACACCACGGCGAACACGATCCGGCCCAGCCTCGAGTTCATCAAGACCAAGCCGGGCGTCAAGGTGGTGTCGGGCTCGTTCCTGATGTGCATGCCGGACCGGGTGCATGTGTACGCCGACTGCGCCGTCAACCCCGACCCGAGCGCCGAGCAGCTGGCCGACATCGCGATCAGTTCGGCCGAAACCGCCCTCGCCTTCGGCATCGAACCCCGGGTGGCCATGTTGTCGTACTCGACCGGCACCTCGGGTTCGGGTGCGGACGTCGACAAGGTTCGGCAGGCCACCGACCTGGTGCGCGAGCGCCGTCCGGACCTGGCTTTGGAGGGGCCGATCCAGTTCGACGCCGCAGTCGACCCGGCGGTCGCGAAGACCAAGCTGCCCGAGTCGGCGGTGGCCGGCCAGGCGACGGTATTCATCTTTCCCGACCTGAACACGGGCAACAACACCTACAAGGCGGTGCAGCGGTCGTCCGGCGCGGTGGCGATCGGCCCGATCCTGCAGGGCCTGAAGAAGGCGGTCAACGACCTGTCGCGGGGCGCCCTGGTCGACGACATCGTCAACACCGTGGTGATCACCGCCATCCAGGCCCAGGCCGACGCCGGCTGAGCAACGTCCACCTTCATCCAACCCACGCCCTAGGAGCGCCCGCATGAGCACGCCCATCCTGCTGTTGAACGCCGGATCGTCCTCGATCAAGTACCAGGTCATCGACGCCGACAACGAGGACGTGCTGGCGTCCGGCATCATCCAGCGGATCGGTGACGAATCCGGCACCATCGACCACCGGGTCGACGGCCAGACCCACCACCAGACCCGTGGCTTTCCCAATCACGGGCGGGCGCTGACCGTGCTGGTGCAGATGTTCGACGAGTTCGGGCCCAAGCTGGCCAGCGTCAAGGCGGTCGGGCATCGGATCGTGCACGGCGGCTCGCTGTTCAACTCGACCACGGTGATCAACGACGAGGTGATCGAGCATCTGCGTGAGGTGTCGCCGTTGGCACCCCTGCACAACCCGCCGGGCATCGCCGGCATCGAGGCGGCCATGCGCAGCCTGCCGGACGTTCCGCACGTCGCGATCTTCGATACCGCCTTCTTCAGCACGCTTCCCGCCGAGGCGTACACCTACGCGATTCCCCACGAACTGGCCGCTGAGCACGGCATTCGTAAGTACGGCTTTCACGGCACGTCGCACAGCTTCGTCAGCCGCAAGGTCGCCGAGGTGCTCGACAAGCCCTACGACTCGTTCAACCAGATCGTCTGCCACCTCGGCAACGGGGCCTCGATCTCGGCGATCGCGAACGGGGTCGCGGTCGAGGCGTCCATGGGTCTCACCCCGTTGGCCGGCCTGGTGATGGGCACCCGCTCCGGCGACGTCGACCCCGGCCTGCACGCCTTTCTGGCCCGCCAGGTGGGCATGAGCATCGACGAGATCGACAACACCCTGAACAAGAAGTCGGGCATGCTCGGCCTCTCGGGGGTCACCGACTTTCGTGACATCAACGACCTGATCGCCGAGGGTGACGCGGGCGCCGTTCTGGCGCTCGACGTGTACGTGCACCGGCTGCTCAGCTACATCGGCTCGTACATCGCGATTCTTGGCGGCGTCGAGGCGATCACCTTCACCGCCGGGGTCGGCGAGAACAACCCCACGGTACGGGCCGCGATCGCCACGCGGCTCGCCTTCCTGGGGGTCAGGCTGGACGAGGCCGCGAACGAGGCCCGCTCGAAGGAGCCGCGCGCGATCTCGACGCCGGAGTCGTCCATCGCGATCCTCGTCGTGCCGACGAACGAAGAGCTCGCCATGGCGCGAGAGACGAAGGCTGCGATCAGCTGACGGATCTGCGGGGCACGGGGTGCGGGCACCAGGGACGGACAGGCTGATCCGTCGCCGGTCGAGCCTGTCCACACCCTGGTGAGCAGCGGTTTTGACATCGTTCGACCGATGGAGGGCGCGTTGGTCCGCGCTTGCTACAGCGCCTCGGACGGATGCAGCGCACGCAGCCCGGGCACCAGCGCGAAGTCGGAGTCAAGGGTGACGATGGCATCGAAGCCCACCTCGAGGGCGGTGGCCGCGTGCACCGCGTCTCGTCCGCGCAGCGGTGTGGCTTCGACGAGCTGGATCGCCCGCAGCAGCACGGCGCCGGTCAGGTCGTGCAGGTGCAGCACCCCCACCAGTGCGCGGCTCTGCGCGATCGCCGACTCGCGATCGCTGACCCGAAGCCCATGAAAGAGGTACTCCTGGATCGCCT
>DAOSUG010000167.1:0-5355 GCA_035378545.1 Micropruina sp.
CGCTGACCACGTTGCCGCGCGGCACGTCGATCGAGGGGATGAGTTCCTGTTTGAGTGCGGTCGTGGCATAGAGGCCCATACCGATGGTGAGCAGCGTGAGCAGCAGCACCACCGTGCGATGCGCAAGGCTGAGTTTGGTCAGGCGAAGCACTGTTTCCCCTTCATCGGCCCCTCACGGTTGGGGGCAACGCCATGGCCCGGGCCGACCACATCGGTTAGTGTAGCCCTAACTATTAGGCCGACCGAAAGTGAGTCACATGTCGTTGGGGGAGGCACTGGACGTCGACGTCGGTGCGGCGTCGCGGGCCGAACTGGCCGCGCAACTGCTGACCCTCAACGGGCAGGTGCACGACCGTGCGATGGGCCTGGTGGGGCCGATGGCGGTACCCGCCGACCTCACCCTTCAACAACTGCGGGTGCTCGATCACGTGGCGAAGCAACCCGGGCTGTCCGGCCAGGAACTCGGCGCGCTGCTGGGCGTCAGCGCACCGACCGCCAGCGGACTGGTCGAGCGGCTGGTCGAAAAAGGGCTGGTCGTGCGCGTCGACGATCGGGACGACCGGCGCGTGCGCCGGCTGCAACCGACCGAGGCCGGCCTCGATGTGATGCGGCAAATGGACTCGGTGTTCGAACGTTGCCTGGCGGTGGTGCTGGAGCACCTGTCGATCGAGGATCTGCGCCTGTTGTGCCGGGGTGCCAGGGCAATGCTGAGCGCCCTGGAGCGCGTCCGGGACGATCGATCGGAGCCGTCGTCCCTGCGATGAGCAGCATGTGGGAACGGCGTTGCCATTCCTGCTGGACGGCTGTGAACCGCGTTGGGGACGGTGCTCCACTGCGTTCACCGCATCGACCGGGCTGTGAATCGAGTGGGGGACACCCCGTCCACGTGCCTGATCGCTGGGGTGGAGGGCTCACCCCCACCCCCCGATCCACGCCTATTCAGGCTCCCGCAGCGATGTCGTGCGCGCTCGGCGTCCGTCCGCTGGTACGGCGCCACGCGGCCACCGCGATCAAGCCGAGCAGAAACACCACCACCACCGTGAACACCCGCCAGATGATCAGGCCCGCGATCGCCGGCTCGGTCACCCCGGCGCCACCCGCCTCGATCATGGACGCGAGCGCTGCCGCGTCCACCACCCCGAGCCCCGACATGGGGAACGCCGTCAACGGAAAGGCGAACAGGTAGGCGATCAGAATGTCCGCGGCCGGCAGTTGGGCCGGGGTCAACCCGACGAAACGCAGCGAGGCGAACAAGATGGTGGCGTCCAGCATCAGCATCACCAGATTGGCCAGCAGGGCACGGGGAAACGCGTAGCCGAAGCGTCCGGCGATGCTGTCGCGGAACGAGGCGCAGGCCTGCGCCCACGCCTCCGGATCGACGCTGGGGCGGATTCGACGGGTCAGGCGTCCGGCCTGCAGTCCCACCCAGCGCGCCCACGTCGCGGTGCGCACCACCAGCAACACCCCGACCAGCAGGACGGCCGCGATCAGCAGGCTGATCACGTCGAGCCAACGCAGGCCCAGCGGACGTCCGGTCAGTGCGACGACAACGAACCCGAACGCCGGAGCCGAGAACCGGATCAGAAAGAACGTGACGGAGTTCATCACCGCGCCGGCGACGGCGAGCGACATGGGCGTGCCCCAGGACCGGAACATGGCGATCCGCAGGGCGGATTCCGACGGGGGCGGTGCGATCACCCCCATCGTCGAGGCGGCCAGGTCGCTGACCGCTGCCTGGCGCAGGGTGACACCGGGAATGTTGAACATCAACGGGGCGCCGTTCGCGACCTGACGCAGCAGCACCAGAACGAACAGCAGCAGCAGTTGCCACCATGACAGCTGAGCCAGCGCGGCCCCGACGCTCGGCCAGTCCACCCGACGAATGAAGCGGCCGATCACGATCACCAGCAGCACGGCCACCGCCAGGGTGATCAGCCTGCCCACCCAGGCGGCCTTGAGTTCGCGCCTCGGCACCTCGGCAAGCAGCTCGCGCGGGGACGGCACCGGTTCGGCCTCTGCTGAGCCGGATGGGGGGACGGGGTGTGCTGGCTCAGTCATGGTGCGGCTCATTATGCCGCCGGCCCGAACACCCCCCTAACTGTCCAGCGCCTGCGCAACTCCGCGGAGTTGCGCAGGCGCTGGACAGTTAGGCGGGTGTTGGCGCCGCTGGCCTCGTGCAGCCCGGGACTCGGATGACTCGACTGCGGCGACCGCCGCCCATAGCTCGATCACGCCTCGGGTGGATGTTGCTCCGCCTTCAGGACGTCCTGGGCCCGGGTGTGCGGCATGTGCGTCCAGCTGGGGCTCGGCGAGGCCCAGGCCGGGTCGGTGAGCATGCGTGCGATCACCAGGCCGGCCGCGAGTCCGACCAACGCAGCCCTCGCGTCATGCCTAAAGGATGACACCGCCGACGAAGGTGCCAGAGATCCAGACCGGGGAGGGCTCCGATGTGCGCCGGGTGTATCGCGGTTGGATCTGCGCGTGTCTGGGGCATGAATGTGGTCAGGGTTCACCGTCAAGGGGCGAGGAGCTGGAGACCTTCGTAGGTGGCGTAGTCGTGGAAGTCGGCGGTGTTGAGGGTGGCGAGGGGAAGGTCGTAGGTCAGGCAGCAGGCGGCGATCCAGGAGTCGTTCACTGGTCGCGGGCGGCCGCGGTGCTCGGCGTAGCCGACGATCTCACCCCACGTGCGAGCGACGTCGGCGCCGGCCGGTATCTTCGGCCGTGCGTCCACCCACGAGTCCAGTTCTGCTCGACGCCGCGCCCCGAGCTGGCGTACGACGGCCCACTTGCGCAACTCGCCGACCGTGACGAAGGTGATGGCCACCTCGTGCGGGGCCAGCTGCGCCAAGAGTTCCGGCGGCAGTGTGCGCTTGAGTAGCAGCGACGACACGTCGGTGTCGAGAACGATCCGCATCAGGTGTCAGGCGAGTCCGGCGGCCCGGTCCGCGCGTAGCCAGGCAAGAAACTCGTCGAGTTCCTCCGGTGTTTCGAACACGCCCGGCGCTGCGAGATCGCTGCCATCGCCGACCGGCCCCGCGTCACGGAACAGCTCGTCCAAGTCGACACGGTCGCTGCTGCTGAGAGCAGGTATCGGCTGCGGATTCGTGGACACCGTGATCACCTCCTCGTCGACCTCGTGCTCCAAGTGTGGCACGGGGGCGACATTTTGCGAGCGTCCGGGGAGTGCCGTTGGGGCGCGCGGGCCCGATGGGCTAGGCCTCGGCGGTCAGGCTCGGCCTATCGCGCTCAGTTCCGGCTACTTCCTCGCTTCGCGCCGCGTCGCTCTGTGTTTGGCCACACACTCGTCGGCGTCGACCCCGCGACCGACAAGCAGTCCGTCCAGGGCGTCGGCGGCCGCGCGGAGCGCGGCGATCTCGGGATCTCGACACCCAGGGTGTAGCGATCTACAAGAGGATGTGGGGACTTCTCTAGCGATTCAATGCAGGGCGGCCAGAACTCCGACGCCGACACCCGGCCCGAACATCCCCCTAACTGTCCAACGCCTGCGCAACTCCGCGGAGTTGCGCAGGCGCTGGACAGTTAGGCGGGTGTTGGCGCCGCTGGCCTCGTGCAGCCCGGGACTCGGATGACTCGACTGCGGCGACCGCCGCCCATAGCTCGATCACGCCTCGGGTGGATGTTGCTCCGCCTTCAGGACGTCCTGGGCCCGGGTGTGCGGCATGTGCGTCCAGCTGGGGCTCGGCGAGGCCCAGGCCGGGTCGGTGAGCATGCGTGCGATCACCAGGCCGGCCGCGAGTCCGAGCAACACTCCGAGGCTCGCCGTGCCCTGCTCGAGCGTGCTGAGGGGGTCACGGTTGATGATCGCCACCATGGCCCGGTAGGTGCTGGCGCCGGGAATCATGATCAGCACCGCAGGCACGCTCAGAATGATCCGCGGGGCGGCGATTCGTTGACTGGCCCACCCGGCCATCAGGCCGATCGCGCACGCGGCCAGGGTGGCGCAGAGCAGCGCGTTCCAGCCGTGATCCAGCGCGAACAGCCGGGGAACGTTGGCGATGCAACCGATCGCCGACGCGGCCAGTGCGATCCGCCACGGCGTGTTGAACGTCACCGCGAAGCCGAGAATGCCGAGGAAGCTCGCCACCACGCGCAGCACCAGCAGCACGGCGTCCGAAGCGACGGGCGGCGGCAGTTCGCCTGGCGTCAGTCCGAACGTGAGCGCCGCGATCGAAGCGCCGACGGCAGCGGCCAGCGTGATCATGGTGGCGTAGAGCAGCCGTGACATGCCCGAGGTGAAGTCGAACCGGGCCAGATCAAGCGCGGCCGTGATCAGCGGAAAGCCAGGCACCAGAAAGAGGATCGCCGAGGTGAACGCCCCCGGCTGCAGCGGGCTCGCCCCACCGCCCAGCGTGCGCACCAGGTCGGCCAGCAGCAGGTAGCTGACGCAGGCGATCGTCGACGCCAGCGCGATCGTGGCCAACTGATTGAGCCGCAGCCGGCGATGCACGCTGACCTGCACCGCCTTGCCGAGTGCGGCGGCCACCCCGGCCGCCACGCATTCCTGCCAGCGTCCGTTGTTGAGAAAGGCGAACGCGGCGCACGCGACCGCTGCCCCGGCGACCACCACCGCGAACGGGTACAGCGCGGCCCGCTGCTCGACCCGGTCGAGTTGGCGCTGCAGATCGGAGGCCCGCACGCCCGGCTCCGCGCGCAATGAAACGCGCAGCAGGGCACGGATCCGGTCCGCGTTGACCACCGGCGGTGAGGCCTCGACCACCTGGGTGCGGAACGTGCCCTCGGCCCGCGCGGTCGCGACGATCTCGTTGAGGCTGACCTGAGCCTCCAACTCCTCGATGCCCAGGGCGGCCGCCACCCGTCCCATCGCGGCCTTGACCCGGTACGAGCCGGTGCCGGCGCCCAGCATCAGGGCGCCCATGCGGCAGACCGCGTCCGACTTCTCGGCCAGCGCGATGGCGGCCGGCGTGGAGTGGACGCCCTCAGTCACTCGATCAGTTCAGCATCGATCTCGTTGATGGTCACCACCAGTCCATCGGGCGAGCGCAGTCGCAACTGTCGACCGAAACCCTCATCGCCGCTCGGCGCGGCCACGGCGACCCCCTGTTCACGCGCTCGCGACTCGACCTCGGCAAGGGGAGTGCGCGACCCGAACGCCAGTTCCACCACGCCCTCACCGAGTTCGACCGCGGGCGGGTGGGCGAGCAGGCCCACCTGTGCACCGCCGATCTCGACCTGCACCCAGTCGCCTGATCGGCTGCCCTGGACCACCTCGCCACCCAATGCCTCCAGCAGCCGGACGGTGCCGGGCGCGTCCGCGACATGCACGATCGGCTGCAGGATCAGTTCCGGTTGGTCACCCCAGCTGCGCTCGGCGGG
>DAOSUG010000168.1:0-5355 GCA_035378545.1 Micropruina sp.
CATCCTGACATGAGGCAACGACCCCCACCTACGCGGGCACCTTGACATGAGGCATCAGGGTGTTGGCCTGCGTCACGGACGGCTGCTTCGCCCGGCTCCTGTGACTCAGCGGCCGTTGACGTCTGTGGCACGCTGCGGGCAGGAACTGCGCAGAGGTTCAGGCTCACCGGTGTTGCGAGTGGCGGGCGGCCGTGGCTGCCGACAGACTGGGGGGGTGAGTACCTGGTTGGTCACCGGCGGCGCCGGCTACATCGGCGCGCACGTGGTGCGCGCGTTCAGTTCCGTGGGCATCACGCCCGTGGTGGTCGACGATCTGTCGACCGGACGGGCGGCCTTCGTGCCGCCCGAGGTCACCTTGGTGCAGGGCGACATTCTCGACGTCGACCTGCTCACCGACACCCTCGATCGGTTCAACTGCACCGGCGTGGTGCACGTCGCCGGCTTCAAGTACGCGGGCGTGTCGGTCAAGCGGCCGCTGCACACCTACACCCAGAACGTCACGGGCATGGTGAAGGTGCTCGACGCCATGCACCGGGCCGGCGTGAACAAGCTGGTGTTCAGCTCCAGCGCGGCGGTGTACGGCACGCCGTCCACCGAACTGGTCACCGAAGACTCCCCGACCCACCCCGAATCGCCCTACGGCGAGAGCAAGCTGGTGGGCGAGTGGCTGATGAGTGACGTGGCACGGGCCTGGCCCGAGTTCTCGAGCGTCGCCCTGCGCTACTTCAACGTGGTCGGCTCGGCCACCGACGAGGTGTACGACATCAGTCCGCACAACCTGTTTCCGATCGTCATCGAGGCGCTGATCGAGGGCCGGACACCGCAGGTGAACGGCACCGACTACGCCACGCCCGACGGCTCGTGCGTACGCGACTACGTGCACGTGGGCGACCTCGCGATCTCGCACGTGGCGGCCGCCCAGGCGCTCGAGGCCGGTCGCGAACTGCTGCCCGCCTACAACCTGGGCAGCGGGGAAGGGCTCAGCGTGCTGCAGATCATGGACGCCATGCGCCGCGTCACCGGTGTCGACTTCACGCCCGACGTGGGTCCGCGTCGTGCGGGTGATCCTGCCCGAATCGTCGCGGACGGCACCGCGGCGGCCGCCGACCTCGACTGGCATATGCGGCACACCGTCGACGAGATGGTCGCCAGCGCGTGGAGCGCCCGCCGCGCACACGGCTGAGGCGCAGCGTCAGCCCAGCGGCGTCGCTGTGGTGGCGTCCTGAGATCCCGGGGCAAGCCCGGGATGACGGTGGACGCCTTTCTCGTCATCCCGGCGGACGCCGGGATCTCAGGTGCAGGCAGCGCGTTGCCCTCAAGCGGCGCTGTCGAACAATGCGTCGAGCCGCACGTCCCTAGTGGTCCGTCTGTGAATTGGTCTGGTGGAGGGTGTCGCGACCTCGTTGGACCTTGGTGATGATGTCTTGAGCGGTGGCTTTCCAGATGAAGGGTTTGGGGTCGGCGTTCCAGTGTTCAGCCCAGGTGGTGATGGCGTGGGAGAGGTCTTGGACGCTGGTGAAGGTGCCGCGTCGGAGGCGTCTGTCGGTGAGTTCTTTGAACCATCGCTCGATCAGGTTCAGCCAGGAGCTGGAGGTGGGGGTGAAGTGCAGGTGCCAGCGTTGCCGATCGGGGTGGGCGAGCCATTTCTTGATGTCGGGAGTGGAGTGCGCCGACAGGTTGTCCAAGACGACGTGCACGTCGAGTTCGCGCGGCACGCTGGCATCGATCTGTTTGAAGAACTGCAGGATGTCGGCTCCGGTGTGGCCCTTGTTGAGGCCGGTCAGGACCTGACCGGTGGCGAGGTTCATGGCGGCGAACAGGTCGATGGTGCCGTTGCGTTTGTAGTCGTGGGTCATGGTGCCGGCCCGGCCGGGTTTCATCGGTAGCGAGGGTTGGGTGCGGTCCAGCGCTTGGCATTGGGTTTTCTCGTCGTAGGAGAAGACCACTGCTCGTGCTGGCGGGTCCAGGTAGAGCCCGACGACATCGACCAGTTTCTCCTCGAAGCAGGGATCGTTGCTGATCTTGAAAGTGGTCACCTGCCAGGGTTTGAGGTTGTTGTCGGCCCAGATCTTCGCGACCGCGTCCTTACCGATCCCGACGCGGGCGGCCATGGACCGGGTCGACCAGTGGGTCGAGGTGTCTGGTGGCGTTTCCTCGCGGGTCAGGCGCAGCACCTCTTCGACCGTTCCCGCAGGCAGCGACGGTTTCCGGCCACGGCCCTTCGCGATGATCCCGACCCCCGCGACACCAGCCGTGGCGAACCGGGTCCGCCACCGCCTCACCGCGTCGGCATCGACCTCACAACGGCGGGCGATCTCCGCGTTCGCGACACCCTCGGCGGCCCACAGCAGCCCCCGGGCCTGGACCACGACCCGATGCGGGCGGGTCGTGGACCGCGCTATCGCGGCCAACTCCGCGCGTTGCTCAGCAGAGACCATCAAGGGTGCGGCAGGCGCTTTCGGCATACCATCAGAATACCCTTGCTATTTCACAGACGGACCACTAGCGCGCCGAGACTCCGCGAACAGCAGTGCGCGGGCGGTGTAAGCGTCCAGGTGTAGCGCCGCGTTGACGGCGAGGGCCTGGGTGGTGTGCACGGCGACCGAGGCCAGCCGCAGCCGGCGCAACAACGGCCCCTGCTGCAGCGCCACCGACTGAACCCGCGCGTGCGGCACGACGTGTTGGGTGCGGGTCAGCCAGCCCATGCGGGTGACCAGCACCGAGCCGTCCGAACCCCAGCCGACCCAGCCCTGGGCCAGCGGCTGCACCCAGCGAGCCCGCTCGGGGCTGTGTTCGATGGCGATGCCGTCGAGGTTGAGGCCGGGCCAGATGGTGTTCAGCACCAGGTCGACCTCTGCTCGGGTACCGATGGGCAGCAGAATGCTCGTGCGCCCGGCCTGGTCTTCGTCGGTGGTGAGCCCGTGGTTACCGAGCACCGACATGTCGACGCGGTAATAGCCGAGCCGACGCCACCACAGCGGCTGGGCGATGCGCAACGACTGAATGCGGTGGCGGGGCACCGACTGGCTGCTCAGGCTGGTCAGGCCGCGGGTGATCTTGAGCCCGGGGCCGCTGCGCACGAACGCGTAGTGCCACTGGCCGATCACCCGCCGCATGACGAAGCTCCACAAGCCGCCCAGCGCCGGCAGAGCAGCCCCGAGCAGCAGCCACGGATTGCTCAATGCGGCGTTCGAACCGCGCGGATCGAGGGCGATCACCGTGGCGATCGTGAGCCCCACCGGCACCGTCAACAGTAGAAACTCGTGCGAGAGCAGGGCGCCCACCACCAGGCGTTGCGACGGTACGCGCACCAGCACCTCGTCGCCGGCGGCCAGATCGTCCAGCACACCGGTGGTGCTCTGCCGAGTGACCTCGGCCGGCCGTACTCCGTGGGCCCGGGCCAGCAGGTAGTCGCGCATGGCGGCGGCCCGCGCCCGTGACAGGTACCGCATGCGATGACCGCCCTCGGCGCCCACGTCGATGGTCACCTCGGCGAGCCCCAGCAAGCGCGCGGCGAACGGTTCGGTGATGTCGACCGACTGAATGCGGTCGAACCTGATGCGTTCGGACGACTTGGTGAACACGCCCCGCTCGAGTCGTAGCTCGCCGTGATCGACCACGAACGCGGTGGCCCGCCAGTCGAGGTAGGCCGCCACCAGCAGCGTCACCAGTACCGCGCCGACACCACCGGTCACCCAGGTCAGCGGCGGCAGGCGCAGCCCCTCGGGCCGACCCAGCAGGTCGCGGCCGATCGTCCAGGCCACGGCCAGCACCAGCACCCAGGCCCGCACCAGCGGGGTGAGCGGGTGGGGCTTCTCGACCAGCGCGCGGACCGACTCTGTGCCCACCGGTACGTTGGACGACCCCGCGTGCGGCCAGGCCCGATCGTCGCGGTTCTCGGCAGGGCCCGGCTCACCGCTGCCGATTGTCTGCGGCTGCACCGGCCCTGAGAACGAGCCCGGCGGAATGCTCACAGGCCGTCCTGATCGCCGATGCCGATGGCGATCAACCGGTCGCGCAGCGCTTCGGCGTCACGTTGCGGCAGTCCCGGCACCCGGCCACCCGATTGCAGGCTGGCCGTGACCAGTTCGACGTTGGCCAGGCCGAGCGCGCGGGTCAACGGGCCGCTCTCGACCTTCACCGCCTGCATGCGGCCGTACGGAATGACGATCAGCTCACGCGACCAGAGCCCGTGGCTAAGGTACAGGTCGTCGTCACGTTCGAGGTAGCCCCAGGCCCGCACCCAACGCCCGAGCCTGAACCACTGCCACCCTGCGTAGCCGACGCCCAGGGCGATCAGGGCACCCGCCCAGCGGGGGTCGACGGCATGCCACAACACGGTGGCCACCACGCCGATCACAAGGGCGGTACCGATCAGCATGCGTGCGCGCAGCACCATGGCGTAGGCGGGCGAGATGCGCCGCCAGCCGACAGCCGGCGGCGCGAACAGGTCGTCCATGTCGTTCAGCGTACGGGCCGACCCCGCACGGCCGAGCGGGGCGGGGGCGTCCATCTGGGACGGCTCAGCTGCCGCAGTCGCGGCGCTTGCGTTGCTTCTTGCTGAGGCCGCGCACCTCGACCCCGCCGAACCCGATGAAGCCCTTGACGATCACGGTGGGCGCGCCGGGCGTGGGAGGCATGGTCTTGGTCTCGGAGCCACCGAAGACCGCCATGCACTCGTTGCGCACCGTGGTGCCGTCGGGCACCGTGATCTCGATGCCGCCGAACAGGCAGAACACGTTGATCTCGCACACGTTGTCGGTGAAGACGGCCTGGGTGAGGTCGAGTTCCGCCCCGCCGAACAGGGTCAGCACGCTGAGATTGCGCCGCGGCTGCCACACGCCTTTGCGAGCGGCGCCGCTGAAGATGGCGACGATCATCTCGGGGCCGGTGTCGGGGCCGACCGGTGCGGACGACCAGGTCGGGGTCGCGGCCGGGCCGGGCACCACCACGAGGTCACGGGTGAGCGGCACCAGATCGTCGAAGGTCTGGGCCTGATTGGCGGCCTGCGTGCGCTCGGCATGCTCGGCCGGGGTGATGCGGCCTTCGGCCAGGGCGGCGTCGAGCAGGGTGAGCACCTTGGTCTTGTCGCTCGCGTTCACGGCCAGGTCGCCGCCGTAGGCGGGCCCGACGTCTGTCGGTTCGGCGTAACTCATGGCACTGACGCTAGCCCCGTGCGGCGACCATGGGCACCCGGGCGAGGAGTCTCCGGGGCACAGACGGGGGACACCCTGAGCCGTTGTGCGGCGGCCACGACGCGCCCGCTAGACTGACGGCGGTCAGCGCGCCTCGCGGGCGTAGTTCAATGGCAGAACATCAGCTTCCCAAGCTGAGAATGCGGGTTCGATTCCCGTC
>DAOSUG010000169.1:0-689 GCA_035378545.1 Micropruina sp.
TTGATCCGGTGAAACTCCGGAACCGACGGTGAAAGTCCGGATGGGAGGCAGCACGTGCGGTGGGCGTCGTCGGCGTCCGCCGTCGTTGGCGCATTCTCCTGCGCCATCCCCGGGTCGTGAAGCTGACCCGGAGGAGACCATGAAGCAACTCAGCCCCCAGCGGCGGCGCATCTTCGCGCCGTTGGCTCTCGGGGTGCTGCTGCTGGCCGCCTGGACGATCGCGGCAGCCGTTGCGTCGCCCGTGCTGCTGCCCGGTCCCGCGCGCGTGCTCGTCCGGCTCTGGACGGACCTGCTCACGGGCGCGCTGTGGCCCTACCTGGCGGTCACCGTCGCCGAGGCGCTGGGCGGCTGCCTGCTCGGCGCCGTGGTCGCGCTTCCCTTGGCCGTCACCATTCATCGTTCGGTCTGGTTCAGCGACGCCGTCCAGCCGTTTCTGGGTGCCACCCAGGCCATTCCGGCCATCGCGCTGGCCCCGCTGCTGGTGTTGTGGGTCGGTTACGGGCTGGTGCCGGTGGTGCTGCTGTGCGCCCTGATCGTGTTCTTTCCGATCCTGGTGGCCGCCGTGGTCGGGTTGCGCATGGTGCCCCGCGACGTGGTGGACGCCGCCCGGCTCGACGGCGCGGGCAGCCTGGAGTTGCTGCGCCACGTCGAGGCACCGCTGGCACTGCCCTCGCTGC
The DNA here is from genome assembly GCA_035378545.1 of Micropruina sp. Classification (GTDB taxonomy): domain Bacteria; phylum Actinomycetota; class Actinomycetes; order Propionibacteriales; family Propionibacteriaceae; genus Micropruina. The sequence continues at coordinate 678 of DAOSUG010000169.1, forward strand.
TCGGTGGCTTCA
>DAOSUG010000169.1:699-5344 GCA_035378545.1 Micropruina sp.
TTCGCGCTGAGCGTCACCGGTGCCGTGGTGGGCGAGATGGTGATGGGCGGTAGCGGGCTCGGCACCGTGCTGACCGTGCAGCGCGACGCCGTCGACACCACCGGCATGTTCGCGACCATCGCCTGGCTGTGCCTGATCGCCGCCGCCGCCTACTCATTGATCACCGGGTGGGAGCATCGCTCGGCCATCGTCGAGGCCCTGACCTGACCTGACCCGACTGACCTGGCCCGAACCGAGCTGACCTGACCTGACCTGACTGACCTGACCCGACCCCAGCTGACCGACCCGAGGAGCGTCCGATGCCAATGCCCGACCCGACCAGCCTGCGGCTGCGTCGCCGCACCCTGCTGAGCGCCGCCCTCGCCCTCGCCGCCGCCGGCTGCACCGGTCCGTCCGCCGGACCCTCAGGCTCGCCGAGCGCCGCGACCACCACCCCCACCGCCTCCGGGGTGCGCGCGACGATCGGGCTCAGCTACATTCCCAACGTCCAGTTCGCGCCGTTCTATGTCGCCGAGGCGGACGGGCTGTTCGACGGGGTCAGTGCCGAGGTCACCCTGCGTCATCACGGCGCCACCGAGGGACTGTTCACCGCCTTCTCCTCCGGCACCGAGGACTTTCTGATCGCGGCGGGCAGCGAAGCGATGCAGGCCCGCGCGGAAGGCGTCGACGTGGTCGCCGTCGGCTCGTACTTCAAGGCCTTTCCGGCGCAGGTGCTGGTGCTGGACGCGTCCCCGATCCGTTCGCTCGCCGACCTCGAGGGCCGCTCGCTGGGCGTGCCGGGTCGCTACGGCGAGTCGTGGCTGGCCGCCCAGGTGGCGTTGCGCACGGCCGGGCTGAGCGAGGCCGACCTGCGGATCGTCGAGGTCGGCTACACCCAGGTGGCGGCCCTGACCACTAAGAAGGTGGACGCCGTGATCGGCTTCAGCAACAACGAACTCGTCCAGTTGGAGGCCTCGGGCGCCAAAGCCCGCTCGCTGCCGGTGGCCACCGGCACGGTGCCGCTGGTCAGCGCGTCGCTGCTCACCTCGAGCGCCTACGCGAAGGCGCATCCCGAGGTCGTGCGCCAGGTGGTCGCCGCGATGACCAAGGGCATCGAGCGCACCGCCGCCGACACGGGGCGGGCGCTGGACGTGTCGGCCGCCCAGATTCCCGGTTGGACCGCTGCGGCCAGGCCCAACGCCGAAGCGGTGCTGAACGCCACCCTGGCGTTGATGTCGCTGAGGGAAGGCGTCTTCGTTCCCGCCCTCGACCCGGATCAGTGGACGGCCATGGCACGGTTTCTCGACACGGCCGGCTTGATCAAGGCGCAGGTGAGCGCTGCGGACGCCTTCACCAATGAGTACGCGCGCTGACCGGTGTGCCGACGCATGAGCGTGGCGGCTATGGGTCGGGACGCACACCGTCCGCGACGCACCCCGTCCGGAGCCTTGCTGATGCGAACGGCTCGCAGTGCCGGTGGCGTGCCGGCCGACGAAGGGGTGGGCCACTACGCCCGTTTTCTGGCCGCTGTCGGTGCCGGCTGGCAGTATGACTTCATGACGCTCCAACCGCTCGGCCGGGCGTGCCTCGTCGTGACCGGACCGGCGGCCGCGGGCGGGTCGTCGGCCACTGCGGGGCGGCCGCAGGTCCGGGCCGCATAGTGTCCCCCTACAGGCGAGCCGGCAGCCTGGGCAGGGCCGATCCCGCCCGGGGCGCCACGGCGTCCGGACTGCGGCTATGGCTGGCCCGGGCGGTCGCCATGACCTGCCTCGCCAGCCTGCTGCCGGCCCTGTTCCTCTCGCTCACCCAGCTGCCCCACCTGAACCTGGTGTGGTTGGTGCTGGTGGGCGGCGGCATCGTTGCGTTCAGCCTGCTGATGCCCGTGTACGCATGGGCGTCCGGCGACATTCGCTGGTTGTGCGGGCTGTACGCCGTGGTCAACCTGATCGGCCTCGCCACCTGGCCGTTGGCGTGGCCCAGCGGTGTTGTCGGCGGGGCGCCCTGGCTGTGGGTGTGTCTGGGTGTGGCCACGGTGTGTGCCGCGATGGCCACCACGGTGATCGTCGCGTTCGGCTATGCGGCGGTGTCGGCGTTGATCTTCGGCACCGTGCGCATGCTGCCCTCCGGCGGCTCGGTATCGGCGCTCACCGCCATGCAGGACATGCTCACCCTGGTGGTGTTGCCGACCGCCCTGCTGCTGCTGATCCAGTACTTCGCGCGCGCGGTCGAAGAGCTGGACGCCACCACTGCCGAGTCCCAGCGTGTCGAGGCCGATCGAGCGATCGACAAGGCCCTGACCCAGCGACGGGTGATCCTCGACGGCATCATTCACGATCAGGTGATGACCACCCTGGTGGCGGCCGTCCAGACCGATCATCCGCGTGGCGAGGTGGCCGATCTCGCCCGCTCGGCGGTCACGTCCCTGGCCGAGGCCGCCGCACCGACCGATGTCGGCCAGCCGCTGTCACCGCATCAGCTGGCCAGGTTGATCGAAGACATGGTCGAGCCGGTGTGTCCGCAGGCCAAGGTGAGCGTCGCCTCCGACAGCGACGCGATCGCCGTCAGCCCGTCGGTCGCCAGCACGCTGGGGCAGGCAGCGCGCGAGGCGGCGCTCAACGTCACCCGGCACGCCGAGGCCGACCAGGTCACAGTCGAGATCGCTGCGCGGCTGGTGGGCGACGACCAGCGCGTGCAGGTCGACATCCGCGACAACGGACGCGGCTTCGATCCCGAAGCGGTCGATGCCGGCCGCTTCGGTATCAAGGTGTCGATGCACGAGCGTCTGGCCTTCATCGGCGGCGCCGTCGACATCGACTCCGAACCGGGCACCGGCACCCTGGTCAGGCTGCTCTGGTCCGGACGCGATCAGTACGCAGGCGAGACCATCTCGCGCCGGCGGGCGTCCCAGGCGTTGCGGTCGGTGCTGCGGGTCGAGCTGTTCCTGTTCCTGGTGTGGCTGGTGGTGGGCGTGCAGGTGCTGGTCGGCCTGATCTCGGTGTTGGCGATCCCGAATCCGCTGCCGATCCTGATCGCGCAGGGGCTCGCCGTCGTGGCCACCGCCATCGCGCTGCACAAGGCGGGCGAGCGCAACATGACCACCACCGAGGCCGGGGTGGTGGTGCTGTGCCTCGCCGTGATCGCACACCTGGTGCACGCGGGAGTGCCGGGGGCCCAGGTGCCGGGCTACCTGACCTGGCACAGCTCGGTGATCATGGTGCTGCTGATCACCGTGCTGGTGCGCGGGCAGCGACTGGCGGCCTGGTGCGGGCTGGCCGTGTTCATCGTGCAGGTGCTCATCTGGGCCCGGGGCAACGAACTCGGAGCGTCCGCGGTACTGCAGGTGATCTTCGGTCCGGTGCTCTGGCTCACCCTCGCCACGCTGGTGCTGCGCGGCCTGCGGTCGATCGGTGAACAGTTGGTGCGGGTGCGCACCCGCTCACGCGAGAACACCCGTGCCATGGCCGAGAGCTTCTCGAATCTGGTGCTGCGCGAGGTGTGGCTGACCCAGTTGCGCGAGCAGATCGGCCCGTTGCTGCAGAACCTGGCCGACCCGTCCCATCAACTCAGCCAGCCCGAGCGTGACGCCTGCCGCATTCTCGAGGGCCGGCTGCGCGATGCCCTGCGGGCCGGCAACCTTGTTTCACAAGGGGTATCGGACGCCATTCAGGCGGCCCGCGGCCGGGGGGTCGAGGTGGTGCTGGTCGACAACCGCGGCTCGAAGTTGCCCGAGAACGTCCGATTGGCCACGTTGCGCCAGCTGGAAGAGCTGGTGGCAACCTCCACCGGTGGACGTATCGTGGCTCGCACCGCACCCGAGGGCTACTCGGACGCGGTGACGATTCTTAAAGTCGACGCGGAGCGTAACCTGACTACGATCGACGAGGCCGGCACCGTCACAGTGAGGAAGACATGAGCGCATCCAGCACGATTCGGGCGGCGATCATCGACGATCACGAAGCGATCCGGCTGGGCGTCGGCGCGGCCCTGCAGCAGCACACCGCGGGCCACGTGCGGGTGGTCAGTTCACATGAGAACGTGGACGACTTTCTGGCCGACGAGGTCGAGGCCGACGTGGTGATGCTCGACCTGTCGCTCGGCGACGATACCGACCCCAAAGAGAACGTGGAGCGGCTGGCCGAGGTCGGCTACCGCATTCTGGTGTACTCGATCGCCGACAACATGTACCTGGTGCGCCGGGCGCTGGCCGGCGGAGCCGACGGTGTGTGCCGCAAGGCCGAGCCGATCGCGCAGACCATCGAGGCGCTCGAGGCGGTCGCCAACGGCCAGATGGTGCTGTCGCAAGAGATACTGGGCGCGATCGAGTCCGACACCAGCTATGTGGCGGCGAGCCTCGGCCCGCGCGAGCGGCAGGTGCTGTCGCTGTATGTGGCGGGTCTCGAGATTCCCGAGGTGGCGCAGCAGTTGTACATCACCGAGAACAGCGTCAAGGAGTATCTCAAACGCATCCGGGTGAAGTACACCCAGGTCAACCGCCCGGCGAACAACAAGCTGGAACTGTTCCGGCGAGCCATCGAAGACGGCATCATTCCGCCGGTGGAACGCCGAGGCTGAGTCGGTCATGGGGCGTCCGTCGTGCCCCCACGTCCGTCCTCCCGGCGTGCCCCACCTCCGTCATCCCGGCGTGCCCCACCTCCGTCATCCCGGC
>DAOSUG010000170.1:0-5343 GCA_035378545.1 Micropruina sp.
GTGGGTTCAGGCCTTGGGCAGGAAGCGGGTCAGGTTCGTACCGCAAACGGGGCACTTGGCCTTCGCGATCCGGGTTCCCTTCGCGTTCACCGTCACGTCGCCGGTGGCGTCGCGGTGGTCCTTGCACTTCACGCAGTAGAACGAACCGCTGTAGGTTTCGTCGGCCACGTCATTCCTCCTATTGATGGGGTGCGCTGGAGCAACCACAGCGCGTTTGCAGGTCGAGCATACGGTACCCACCGCCTTGAGGGCGCACCCCTTGGGGCGCGGCACCCGAGGCGACGACACCGCTCCGACCGCCGACCGCACGGTCTGCCGAGAAATCGAAGCCCGGTGCCCAAGAAAACGAAGCTCGCCGGGAACTTTTCCGCTTGCCTTCCCCTGCGAACGGATCGTGCCCCAGCGAGCCTCGTCGCTCAGACGGTAGTGGTGCCGAGCCTGCGTGGTCAACACGACGATCGAGGCTCGGGCCGAGTCTGTACAGGTTTGTGTCCGGGGGCCCGTTTAGGGTGTCTGCATGGCATCCGAGGCTTATCAGGTGCGCCGCAGCGCCCGGCGCCGCAGCACCATGGGCATCATGCGTGAGGGTGGCTCCCTGGTGGTCGTGGTGCCCCAGCACCTGACCCGCACGCAAGAGCGCGAGTTGGTGCCCGCCTTCGTCTCGCGCTACCTGCAGAACGAGGCGGCGCGACGTCCGCCGGCCGGCGATGCCGCGCTCACCGCGCGGGCACAGCAGCTGTTCGCGGCGCACCTGGCCGAACCGGGGCAGCCTCGTCCAACGTTCAGCGTGGCGTGGTCGAACCGGCAGCAGCAACGGTGGGGCTCCTGTACCACCGCCACCGGCGAGATCCGGTTGTCCGAGCGGCTGCGCGTGATGCCCGACTGGGTGGCCGACTACGTGCTGATGCATGAACTCAGTCACCTGCTCGAACGCACCCACACGGCACGGTTCCATGCCCTGGTCGCCCGCTACCCGCAGTGCGAACGCGCGCAGGGCTTTCTCGAAGGTTGGCAGGCTGCGCTGAACCGGCCCAGCATCGAGTGCTGACCACCGGTACTACCCGTTACTGGTCCTTCGCGCCGCCCGCTTCCTCATCGAGCAGTTTGGCCAGTTCGGCGTCCAGGTCGTCGGGTGCCGGCGCCACATGGCCGTGCTCGGCGTAGCCGAGGGGATCGTCCAGGTCGGCTGAGGTCGGAATCAGGTCGGGGTGAGCCCACGCCGCGTCCCGTTCCGCGGCGCCCCGAGTGGCGCGGATCGCCGCCCACAGGTTGGCTGCGTCCCGGGTTCGTCGCGGCCGCAACTCCAGGCCCACCAGCGACTTCAGCGCGGCCTCGGCGGGGCCGCCGGCGGCTCGCCGCCTGCGCACCACCTCGGTCAGGGCGGCCCCGTTGGGCATCCACCGGCTCATCGTGTGGCCGACCACCTCATCGACCCAACCCTCGACCAGGGCGAGCAGGGTCTCGAGCCGTTCCAGCACCTCGGCCTGCTCGGCAGTGACCGCCGGTTCGAACAGCTTGCCCGCCAGGGTCTGCCCCGCGCGCTCCAGGTCGTCGGCGCTCATCGCCGAGCTGAGCTGCGACTCGATCGCTTCTTCGAGTGCCGTGGTGTCGATCGTGATGTCGCGGGCATAGTGCTCGACCAGGGCGTGCAGCTGCGGCCCCAGCCAGCCGACCGCAGCGAAGAGCCGTTGCCGGGCGGTCTCGCGCAGGGCGAGGAACAGCAGCACGTCGGCCGGGGTGACGTTGTCGAGATCGGCGCCGAACAACTCGATGTTGGTGGGCAGCAGCGCCACCTGCGGACGTTCCCCCAACGGCAACCCGATGTCGCTGACGCTCAGCACTTCGGTGGCGAGGCTGCCCAGCGACTGGCCGACCTGGGCGGCGAACATGCCGGACGCCGCGGCGCGCACCATCGGCTTCATGAACTCCTCGCCCGGACCCGTCTCGCGCGCCATCATCGAACCCAGCGCCGCCGACAGGCTGGTGACGATCGGGTTGCTCAGCTGTTGCCAGGTCGCGAACGTGCCCTCGATCCAGTCGGCCCGGCTCCACGCCACCGCCGGGGTGCTCAACCGGGCGAAGGCGATCTCCTCGTCCAGCCACAGGTCGGCCAGGCCGGCGGCGTCCCGGACGCCGGCGCCCTGTGCCGCCGACGGCGTGGTGTCGGCGCCCTTGGCGGCCGTCACCCGGCGGGCGATGTCGCGGGTGAAGGTCCAGTTCATGCCGCTGGCCGCATCCGCGGGCCCGAAACCGGCCATCTGGGTCTGGAACTGCGCCATCACCGACTGCAGTCGCGAGGTGAGCGCCTGAAGGTCGAACTCGCCGTCCGGACCTGGTGTGATGCCGAACTGGGCGAGAAACTGGGCCAGCGGGTTCTGCTCGCCAGGGTTGTCGCTGTCGCTGGGCAGGTCCGGGTCGGTGGCCATGAGTGGCTCCTGATTGCGTTGTCGGATTCGATGCCGGACGCAGCAACTCACGGCGTCCGGCCGGTCGTCACCATTGTTCCGCATCTGGCAAGCGCAGTTCGGGGCAGAGCGACACGAACCCGTCCGGTAGTGTCAATGAGGTGACCAAGCAGACCTGGACGGCCGCGGTCTCGGCCCTGCTCTTCGTGGCGTTGGCGGCCGTGGTCTCGCTCGTGCCGGTGCCGTTCGTGAGTTGGTCGGCCGGCTCCACCGTCAACCTATTCGAACCCGACAACGGTCAGCCGCGGGTCGATATTCAGGGCATCCAGACCTATCCCACGACCGGTCAGCTCCGCCTGACCACGGTGTCGGTGACCCGTGCCGACAGTCAGTTGACGCTTCCCGAGGCGCTGCTGTCGTACTGGCTCTCGGCTCGCGAGGTGCTGCCGCGCGAGGCGATCTACCCGGCGGGCGCCAGCGTGGACGACATCCGCGCACGCGAGGCGCAGATGATGGACAACTCCCAGTCGGCGGCGGTCGCGGCGGCGCTGCGTGCGGCGGGCAAGAGGGTCGTCGAATACCCGATGGTGGTGGGAGTGTCGAACGGCAGCCCGGCTGATGGCCGGCTCAAGCCCGGCGACTTCATTCTGCGGGTCGACAACAAGGCGGTCAGCTCGACCGAAGCGGTCCGGGCCGCGATCAACACCCATCAGGTCGGCGAGGCCATCGTGTTCACCGTCCTGCGTGATCGCCAGCAACTCAACGAAACCATCACCACCGTGGCGTCCAACGCCAGTGCGACCACGCCGGTGGTGGGCATCAATCTCACCATCGGGTACTCCTACGCACCCACGGTCACCTTCCGGATCAGCACCGACATCGGCGGTCCGAGCGCGGGGTTGGTGTTCGCCCTCGCCGTCTACGACGCGATCAACCCCGACAACCTGATCGACGGACGCTCCGTGGCCGGCACCGGCACGATCACCGGTAACGGCGAGGTGGGTGCGATCGGCGGCATCCAGGAGAAGGTGGCGGGTGCCGAGGCGGCCGGGGCCACGATCTTTCTGGTGCCCAGCGACAACTGCGCCGACGTGCAGGGCGTGTCGACCGCCGTCCGATTGGTGCGGGTGGCCACCCTGACCGACGCCATCGACGCGCTGACCGCGCTGAAGGATCCTGCCCGCGCGGCCGGCGTTCGGGGGTGCGAATGAGTACCTCGGACGATCTGGTGGCCGGCCTGCTCGAGATCGAGCATCACGTGTCGGGACTGGGCTGGGACCAGCCGGCACGACTGTTCGCCCTGGTACCCACCACCGAGTTGATCGCCGCCGAGCCGCAACTGGCGCAGCACCTGACCGGCGGCACGGCGCCTCGGCCCGGGCACCTGTCCGCCGTCGAGCAGGAGGGGTTCGCCGGTGGCGACGATCTGGGCGAGGCGCTCGCCCGGATCAGCTGGCCGGCCACGGTGGCCGGGGTCGCCTTGAGCCTGGAGCGCCTCTTTCTGCCCGGCTCGGCCGACACCGACCTGCCCCCCGGTCCGACGGGCGACGAGCAGGCCCGCCGCCACCCCGCCCGTGAAGAGATCCGAGTGGTGGTGGGTGCGTTGCGCGGGGGCGATTCCTACGGTGTGGCCCGCATTCGCAGCCATCCGGACGAACTGTTGTCGGGTAGTGACCTGGTGCCGGGGCTGGCTGCTGCACTAGCACGTACATTGGACTGACAATCCCTACTGAGGAGCCCTTCGCGTGAGCCTGTCCGCCAGCGTCCACCGGCGATCCCCGATACTGCTGACCCTGGGTATCGCGGCCGTCGCGATCATCGCCTTCGCCGTGTTCACCCAGGTGTGGACCGACAAGCTGTGGTTCGAGTCGATCGGCTTCGGCACCGTGTTCACCACCGAACTGCTGACCCGGCTGGGGTTGTTCTTCGGCGTCGCGATCGTCATGGCGCTGCTGATCGGCGGCAACATGTGGCTGGCGATCCGGCTGCGTCCACGGGGACGGCGCGCCGGTGACAGCGCGGTACTGGACGCATACCGCCGGCTGCTCGAGTCGAACGCACGCATCGCGGTGCTCGGCCCGGCGCTGGCGTTCGGGCTGCTGGCCGGCATGTCCGCCACCACCGAGGTGCTGCCGCTGCTGGCCTGGATCAACGCGGTGCCGTTCGGCCGGACCGACCCGGTGTTCGGCCTCGACTATTCCTTCTACGTCTTCGATTTTCCGGTCTGGCAGAGCCTGCTGTCGTTTCTGCTCACCGCGCTGATCTTCAGCCTGATCGCCGCAGCCCTGGTGCACTTCGCCATGGGTGGCATCCGGTTCGGACGTAGCCCGGGCCGTCCGCAGTTCAGCCAGGCCGCGCGGGTGCACCTGTCGGTGCTGACCGGGGTGCTGCTGGTGCTGTACGGGCTGCAGTGCCTGCTCGATCGCTACGGCATGCTGCTCAGCCAGGGCACCCTGTTCACCGGCGTGCACTACACCGACGATCATGCGCGCATCGGCGCCAAGCTGGTGATGGCCGTGATCTCGTTCCTGGTGGCGGGGCTGTTCTTCGCCAATCCGATCCTCAAGCGCGGCATCTACCCGGCGGCGGCGCTGGTGCTGATGGTGATCAGCGGGCTGATCCTCACCCTGATCTACCCGGCGATCGTGCAGTCGTTCGTGGTCGCGCCCAACCAGCCCGACAAAGAGAACCCCTACATGCAGTCGCACATCAACATGACCCGCGACGCATTCGGAATCGCCGACACCGAGGTGACCGACTACGAGGCCGTCACCCAGGTGAAGGCCGGCCAGCTCAAGGCCGACGCCGAGGCACTGCCCGGCATTCGCCTGATGGACCCCGCGGTGATCGGCCCCACCTACGAGCAGCTGCAGCAGGTGCGCGGCTACTACACCTTTCCCGACGTGCTCGACGTCGACCGCTACACCATCGACGGCAA
>DAOSUG010000171.1:0-5319 GCA_035378545.1 Micropruina sp.
TCAGCATCGACGAGCCGCCGGCTGCGCAACCCGAGCACCCCTACCTGCAGTTGTTCGGACCGATCGAACTGGCCGGCGCCGCCGGCCCGGCCCCCGCCCGCTCGCACCGCCAGTGTGTGGAGTACTGCGCCTGGCTGCTCGAGAACCCCAACAGCACGGCCACCCGCATGACCAACGAACTGGTGGTGGCCGAGACCACCCGGCGATCCAACATGTCGCGGTTGCGCTCGTGGCTCGGCTTGGATCGCGACGGCCGCGCCTACCTGCCGGAGGCCTACTCCGGACGCATCTCGCTGCATCCGGAAGTCTCGTCCGACTGGCAGCGCATGCAGGTGCTGACCGCGCCGGGCCTCAATCGTCTGACCGCCGAAACGCTGGTGGACGTGCTCGAACTGGTCCGCGGCGCACCGCTGGCCGACGCCGCCCCGGGCCAGTGGCGCTGGGCGGAGGAGTTGCGCACCGACATGTCGTCCGTTGCCCGTGACGCCGGTGTGCTGCTCGCCCGGTGGGCGGTCGAACGCCGTGATCTCGATTTGGCGCGTTGGGCCGCGGCGCGGGCACTGGTGGCGGCACCCGAGGACGAGTTGCTGCTGGTGGAGCGCATTCATACCGAGCACGCAGCCGGCAACACCGGCGAGGTGGAGCGGCTGGTGCGCTGGGTGACCAGTCAGGCGCGAGTGCTCGGCGTCGACCTGGCCCCTGAGACTGTTGACACCTGTCAGCGCGTGCTTGAGGGACGAACCCGGCCACGGGCCGTCCGCTGAGTGGGTGGGCCTGGTCCGGTTGCCGTCCGGATTGAGCCCGGCTCGACCGATCCCCGCCTGGCGTGCAGCCTCATCCGGGCCGTGCCGGCCGCCCTCACGGACGCCCGGTGTGTCCCCGCGCGACCGTGGGTTCGCCGGCTTGGGTGAACCTTGCCTCGAGTGAGTTCCCGCACGATCCTCGGTGAGCCGGCTTGGGTTGATCCTTCCTCGAGTGTGTTCCTGCGCGATCGTGGGTGAGCCGACTTGGGTGGACCTTTCCTCTAGCGGGTGGGTTTTGGTACAGCAGTCGGTGCTGAAACCCCGTAGCGCCTCGGGCGTGTCTCCTCACCCTGGGCGTTCCGCGAGGACGTGCCCAGTGCGTCTGATCACAAGGCGGAAGACGAGTCGATAGCGGGCCCTCTCGCCGAGGATGACAACGCAGCGAGCGGGCGTACTGGGTGCACCGCAGCTGCGGCCAGGGTGAGGAGACGCGCCCTAGTCACCGGGGCCCCCAGCTGAGGTGCCCATCCGGGAACCCTGGCTGCGCCGGCCGCGCTCAACAACCGCCCGGTATGTGCCCCACGGATTCGCCTGCCGTCCTACCCGTCAGATCCCGCGAGGTACCGCTTCGGTGAGTGCCTGCACACGGCGAACCGGATCAGCGAGCGGGCCATCGGTGGATCCGGGCTGACTCCGCCGTGGTGCGCACTGAACAGACCTCCGAGATCGAGCGGGCGTCCTAAGCTCGTCGCATGGACCCTGCCGGCATGCGCCTCAACTACGACCTCGACAGCCTCAGCGAAGAGGCGGCGTCCGATGAGCCGCTGCACCAGTTCGATGCGTGGTTCGCCCAAGCCGCGGCGGGTGACGTGCTCGAGGCCAACGCCATGACGCTGGCCACCGTGGGGCCGGACGGACGCCCGTCCACCCGCATCGTGCTGCTCAAGGGCTACGACGCGGCCGGGCTGGTGTTCTTCACCAACTACGAATCCCGCAAGGGCCGCGACCTGGCGGGCCAGCCGTTCGCGGCACTGCAGTTCTACTGGCCGAGCCTGCAGCGGGTGGTGCGGGTCGAGGGTCCGGTCGAGCAGGTCAGCGCCGCCGAGTCGGACGAGTATTTCGCCAGCCGTCCGCTCGGCTCACGACTGGGCGCCTGGGCGTCACCGCAGAGCGAGGTGATCGCCGATCGTGAGGTGCTGGTCGAAGCCGAGGCCGAGGCGTCCGCACACTTCGGCGAGCACCCGCCGCGTCCCCCGCACTGGGGTGGTTACCGGCTCGCACCCGAGGTGTGGGAGTTCTGGCAGGGCCGCCCGTCGCGGCTGCACGACCGCCTGCGTTATCGCCTGGACGACGGCCGCTGGGTGCGCGAACGGCTCGCGCCCTGAGGGGCCGGTCCGCTGCCCGATCCGTTGGGTGAGCGGGTCAAAACCCCTAGCCGCATGGTCTCGACCAGCTCGACCAGCTCGACCAGCGGGCCTTTCGCTCGACCAGCGAAGTCTCGACAAGCTCGACTAGCGACGGATCAGGGCACCACCACCACCGGAACCGGGGAGTTGCGCAGGATCTTGGTTGCGCTGGAGCCCAGAAACACGTGCGCCAGCCGATGGGTGGAGGACGACCCGACCACCAGCACGTCACCGCCGTCGAACGCAACGGTGGCCAGCGCGTCCGTCCACGAGGCGCCTTCGGCGGTGACGGTGGCCGCCTTGACGCCGGCGGCGGTGAGATGGTCGATCGCTTCGGCTTGCGCCGCCGCCACCTGTCGCAACAGGTTGGCGAAGACCAGTTTCTCGTTGCGCCGCACACCCGAGGTGACCATCGGACGCTGCTTGATCGCGACGGTGAGCAGCCGCAACTCGGCATCGATCTGCCTGCAGATGTCGGCCACCTCGTCGAGCAGGCGCCAGGTGGCGTCGTCGTCACGGAATGCCAGCGTGACCCGCGTGATTCTCGACCCCGGTTCGGGACTGTAGCCGCGCGGCGGGATCGCCACCGGCACGTGCGAACTGTGCAGTAGGCGGTCCGTCTTCGACGTAAGTGCGATGCGTCCCGGTACCCCGTCGGTGCCGGAGCCGACCACGATCAGGGACGCCCCCAACTCCGTCGCCTGCTGCAGCATGGCTGCGGGCACGGAGCGTCCGGTCACCCAGGTGGCGCTCGAGGTCACATCGGAATGCCTGGAGAGCTGCGCCAACGCCTCCGCGGCGCTCGCCTCGCCTTCTTCGGCGGCCCATCTCTCGAACTCGCCGTCGGTCGCACTGCCGTCGACGCTCTCCCAGCCGCGCGGCACGACGGTCAGGGCATGGACGGTGCCGGCCTCCGAGCGGGCGAACTGGCAGGCCAGTTCGAGGGCGCAACTGTCGTCCTTGTGCGGGCTGTACCCGACCAGGTAGGTCATTGTTCGTCGTCCCGTCGCTTGCGGCCGCCCGGTTCGGCGATCTCTTCTTCATCGACGTAGTGGTTGAGGGTGGCGTGCCGGCGTCCGTAGCTGAAGTAGAACGCCAACACCACGGCGATCCAGCAGGCGAAGATCACCCACGTGATCCAGGCCAGACCCCACATGATGTAGAGACAGACCAGCACGGTGAGGGCTGGCACCACCGGGTAGCCGGGCACCTTGAACGGACGCTCCAGGCCCGGGTGGGTTTGTCTCAGTACGATGATGCCGATCGCCACCACCGAGAAGGCGAACAGGGTGCCGATCGAGACCGTGTCCCACAGATAGACGGCCGGCACGAACCCGCCGATCAACGCAACGATGATCGACACCACGATGGTGTTGTAGGTGGGCGTCATGGTCTTCGGGTTGACCTCGAGAAACTTCTTCGGAATGAGCCCGTCCCGTCCCACCGCGAACAGGATGCGGGTCTGGCCGTACAGGGTGACCAGGGTGACCGAGAAGATCGAGATCACCGCGCCGGCGGCCAACACGGTGCTCCACAACTGGTTGCCGGTCACCTCCTTCAGGATCAGCGCCAGCCCGGCCTCGCCCTGGGTGGATTTGAAGAACTCCACCGGCTTCGCGGCGAGGCCGGCTGCGGCGACGGCGATGTAGATGCCGGAGACGATGGCCAGCGCCCCGATGATTGCGCGCGGCAACGCCTTCTGCGGGTTCTTCACCTCTTCACCGGCGGTCGCCACCGCGTCCAGGCCGATGAAACTGAAGAAGATGGTGCCGGCCGCGGCACTGATGCCGCCGATGCCGTAGCCGAAGAAGTTGGCGAAGTGGTCGGCGTTGAAGGCGCTGAAGCCGATCACGGTGAAGAGCACCAGCACGCCCAGCTTGATCATGACCATGATCGCGTTGACGGTTGCCGACTCGGACGCGCCGCGGATCAGCAGCAACGCACACAGGCCGACCAGCACCATCGCGGGCAGGTTCACCAGGCCGCCGGTGGCCGGATAGGTGATCACGCCCAGTGCGTCCTCCACGGGCACGGGGATGGGTGACACCGACAGGGCGTCCGGCAGGTGCCAGCCGATCGTCTCTTGCAGCAGTTCGTTGAAATAGCTGCTCCAGCCGACCGCCACCGCTCCGGTCGACACCCCGTACTCCAGCAACACGCAGCCCGCGATGACCACCGCCACCAGTTCGCCGAGTGCGTGGTAGGCGTAGCTGTAGGTCGACCCGCTGACCGGTATCGCGGACGCCAGTTCGGCATAGCACAATGCCGACAGGCCGGCCGCGATGCCGGCGATGAGAAACGAGATCAGCACCGCGGGCCCGGCCTTGGGTACCGCCTCGCCGAGCACGAAGAAGATGCCGGTGCCGACCGTGGCACCGACGCCGAACATCATCAGTTGGAAGGTGCTCAGGGTTCGGGCCAGCTCATGGCCCTGATGGTGCTGCTGCTGAAAGACGATCGGCTTGCGCCGCAGCAACTGCTCGCGAAGAGTCAAGGCCATGATCGGCTCCCGGGGGATCGGCGAAGGGTGCGCACAAGCTAGCGCGCTGCAAGGGTCGGTGGGAACCCCTGCGGCGCAGGCCAGAGCCGATGCGCTGGGCACCGTTGCCACCCGTCGCCGGCACACCGGGGCGCAGTCGTCACCCCACATCGCGCGGTCAAGAGTTCGTTGCGCGTGGACGTACCCGCGCAACGAGCGCAACACCGCGCAACGTCGGTTGACGGACGGGGCGGCGTGCCCTACTCGTCCATGCTGTAGATCAGCAGGCTGTACGGCGCGATGTCGATCTCGGCGTGCGCTCCGAGCCCGTCGCACTCGCCCTCATACGCGGTGACGTCGAACGAGTCGAAGTCACCGAAGGCGTCGGAGTAGTTGGTGGCGTCGCTGTTGAACCGCAGCTTCCACAGCCCGGTCTCGGGCATGCCGATGCGGTACTTCTGCTTGGCCTGAGCGTCCAGGTTGGCGATCACCACCACGTCGTCGCGCGGGCCGTGGTCGTACCAGCGCTGGAACGCCAGCAGGTTCTTCTCGTCGTCGGTGCGGATGATGCGCAGCCCCGAACCCTTCAGTCCCTTGGTGGTCGAGTGGTAGTCGCGGCGAAGTTGGATCAGGTCGCGGTACAGCCGGACGATGCCGTTGCCCCCGCGTCCCTGGGCCGCCGCGATTTGGG
>DAOSUG010000172.1:0-5319 GCA_035378545.1 Micropruina sp.
TGCCCGGCGTGGCGCAGGAGCACGGCGGCATCATCCGGCACGGCGCCAAGATGCTGTACGCCTATGCGGCGGCGACGGTGCCGAAGATCACCGTGGTGCTGCGCAAGGCCTATGGCGGTGCGTACATCGCGATGTCCGCCAAGGATCTGGGTGCCGATCAGGTGTTCGCCTGGCCGACCGCCGAGATCGCCGTGATGGGTGCCGAAGGTGCGGCATCGGTGGTGTTCAAGCGTGAGATCGACGCGGCCGACGATCCGGTCACCAGGCGCGCCGAACTCGTCGAAGAGTACCGCGACACGTTCTCGACCCCGTTCGTGGCCGCGTCCCGTGGCCTGGTGGACGACGTGATCGACCCGGGCGACACCCGTCGCAAGGTGGCCATGGCGCTGGAGTTGCTGACCGCCAAACGTCAGCTGCGGCCGGCCAAGAAGCACGGCCTCGGCCCGACGTGATCGGAGAGATGCGATGAGCGACCAAGACGCCGAACTGCTCGAGATGGTCAAGGCGCTGACCGACAAGGTCACCGCCATGGAGGTCGAGATCAAGCAGTTGCGCCTGCTGAACGCCGACGTGCCCGAAGAGACGATGGTGGCCATTGCGGCCGCCGTCGCCGCCTACCTCGGGCACCGGGCCAAGCGGCGCGTAGCCCACTTCACCACATCCGCCATCTGGCAGAGCGGCACCCGCCGCCGGCAGCACGCCCACGAGCCGCTGCACCTGCGCAAAGCCTGAGGAAAGCCATGAAACTGAAGGTCACTGTCAACGGCATCGCCTACGACATCGAAGTGGAGGTCGAAGAGCAGGAGCGTCCCAGCCTCGGCTCGGTCATCATCGGTGGTGGCGGCTCGTCGTCGGCTCCCACCACGGCGTCGGTGAAAGCCGCGTCCGCGAACGCGGTCGTCGCGCCCCTGTCGGGCGCGGTCGCCCGCATTCTGGTCGCCGAGGGCGACGAGATCACCGAAGGCCAGGTGCTGCTGGTGCTCGAAGCCATGAAGATGGAAACCGAGATCACCGCGCCGCACGACGGCACGGTGGCGGCGGTGCTGGTCAAGGAGCGCGATTCGGTCGCGGGCGGCGAGGCACTCATCGAGCTAGCCTGAGTCGGAACGTTCGATCTCAGGAGGCACGATGCCGAAACCCCAATGGGGGTGGTTCGCAGTGGCCGTCATCGCCATGGTCACCGGCGTGTTCGTGGTGGCCATGGGGTTCGGCGACTTCGCCGCAAAGAGTGGCCCTCCGGGCGGAGTCGTCGTCGCCGTTCTCGGCCTCGTCACGATTTGGAGCTTCGGCAAGGCCTTCTTCAACTTTCCCGACTACCGCAACCGGCAGTAGCAGGTTGGGGGTCATACTCGTCATCCCGGGCCACGGGATCTCTCAAGCCGGGGGTGGTTGGGTTGGGGTCATGCTCGTCATCTCGGGTCTGACCCGGGATCTCTCACGCCGGGGGTGGTTGGGTCATGCTCGTCATCTCGGGTCTGACCCGAGATCTCTCACATCGGGAGTAGTTGGGTTGGGGTCATGCTCGTCATCCCGGGCTTGACCCGGGATCTCGTACGCCGGGGACGCCGGACGCCCGGTTGCGTGACGCTGCGGCACTGGGCGTCTGGTTCTGACCAGGAGCACCCCCGCGAGTAGTCCGGGCACCAGCAGCACCAGGGCGTGCACCCACCACAACGCGGCCGGAGCCGCCGAGCCGACGGACGCCGGCGCCACCGGGACGCTGCGCGCCCAGGCCACGAACGCGTCCCCGACCGGCACCAGTCCGAAGACGAACCGGCGCTGCCCGGCCCACTCCAGCGGCAGCCCCAGGTACTCGGCCTGGCGGTCCAACTCGAGCGCGAGAGCGCTGTCGCCGTTGCGCAGCGCGGCGGCCAGGCTGACCGCCGAGGCCGACGCCGACACCCCGAACAGCAACGGCCCGGAATCGACGTCACCGGCGGCGTCCGTCCCACGCGGGTGCTCGCGGACGCCGACCAGTCCGGCCTCGCGGGCCACGAAGGTGGCGACGAACCGCTGCCACTGGTCAGCCGCCCCGGCCGGGTCGACGTCGGGCCAGAAGGCCTGGATGATCGCCTGCGAGCTGCCTCGCGGCCCCTCGGCGACGCCCGCAGCCGACACCCGGTGCGGCAGCAGCCCGGTCGAGGGCTCGCGCAAGGGGCTCACCCGGTCGCGCCATGCCGCCAGGTCGGCCTCCGCGATCGGGTCACCGCCCAACGCCCGGGCGCGCACCACCGCCGCCATCGCGACCACGGCGTCGCAGGGCCAGTACCCGCCCGGGTACGACGCCGGGACGCCGCGGGGGTTCGCCAGCAGGGCGGCCTGCACCGCATCCGCTTCGGCGAGCAGTGCGGCGCCGTCCGCGCCGCTCAGCCGCACCTGCTCGGCCCACAGCAGCAGCCGCCAACCGCGGTAGAACGTGCCGCCGGCGAGCTCGTCGATGTCACCGAACCGGTCGCGAACCGCCGGCGTCCCGCTCGCCGCCAGGGCCGAGCGCACCGTGTCGATGTCGCCGGTCGAGGCTGCTGCCAACCCGGTCAGCAGGTGGGTGAAGAACTCGCCCTCGGGGAACAGTTCCTGCATCTGCTGCGCGGCTCCATCGGCCCGGGCGGCATTCAGCCAGCGCACCTGGGCGGCCACCCTCGCGGTATCGCTGAGCGGCTGGGTGAACGCATGCACCACATGTGCCGCGGCGGCGATGCTGACCACCACCACCAACAAGGCCAGGGCACGCAGCACCCTCATGCAGTGACCCGGTACACCTTGTGGTTGGCGGCCTGGGCGCGGGGGCGGATCACCAGGCGGTCGACGTTGACGTGGGCCGGGCGGGTGGCCATCCAGCAGATCGCGTCGGCGACGTCCTCGGCACTCAGCGGGCCGGGCACCCCGGCGTAGACGGCGTCCGCCTTCGCCTGGTCGCCGCCGAACCGGGTCGTGGAGAACTCCTCGGTGTGCACCATGCCGGGCGAGATCTCGCACACCCGGACGGGCTGGTCGAACAGTTCCAGCCGCAGCGAGCCGGCCAGCGACCGTTCGGCGGCCTTCACCCCGCAGTACCCGGCGCCACCTTCATAGGCGGCCTCCGCGGCGGTCGAGGTGACGAACAGCACCATGCCTTCGCCGGCGATCAGGGCGGGCAGCAGCGCCCGGGTGACCCGCCCGGCACCGAGCACGTTGATGTCGTACATCCGTTGCCAGGCGTCGATCTCGGCCTGCGCCACCGGGTTCTGGCCGAGCGCACCGCCGGCGTTGTTGACCAACAGGTCGAGCCGGTCGCCGACAGCCTCGGCCAGATCGGCCACTGCGTCGTCACGGGTGACGTCGCAGGTCACCGCGACGCCACCGATCTCGGCCGCCAGCGCCTCGATCCGGTCGGTGCGCCGGGCGGCGCAGATCACCTGGTAGCCGGCCGCAGCCAGCGCCCTGGCACTCGCCGCCCCGATCCCGCTGCTCGCTCCGGTGACGACTGCTCGTTTGCTGCTCATGCGCAGATTGTGCCAGCCGCGCGGGCACGTCCGGCTCGGGGAGTTCGGTCTTTGACCGAATCCCATGCAGCACCTGTCTGGTCCCCCCGCTCACCACTAGGCTCGGCCCCATGAGTGCGAACCTGATCCTGCTCCGCCATGGCGAGAGCGAGTGGAATGCCCTGAACCTGTTTACGGGCTGGGTCGATGTCGACATCAACGAGAAGGGTGTCGGCGAAGCGGAACGCGGCGGCCATCTGCTGACCGAGGCCGGGCTGCTGCCGGACGTGCTGCACACCTCGGTGCTGCGTCGCGCGATCCACACCGCGAACCTGGCCCTCGACGCCTGCGACCGGCATTGGATTCCGGTTCGCCGGCATTGGCGCCTCAACGAGCGTCATTACGGCGATCTACAGGGCAAGAACAAAGCCGAGACGCTGGAAGAGTACGGCGAAGAGAAGTTCATGCTCTGGCGCCGCAGCTACGACACACCTCCGCCCCCCATCTCGGACGACAACCCGAACACCCAGTTCGACGATCCGCGGTACGCGTTTCTGCCCACCGAGGCACGGCCCAAGACCGAGTGCCTCAAAGACGTCGTGATTCGCATGTTGCCGTACTGGTACGACGCGATCGTGCCCGACCTGCGCGCCGGTCACACCGTGCTGGTGACCGCGCACGGCAACTCGCTGCGCGCCCTGGTGAAGCACCTCGACGCCATCTCGGACGCCGAGATCGCCGGACTGAACATTCCCACCGGCATTCCGCTGCACTACGAGTTGGACGACGACCTGCAGCCGGTCACCAAGGGCGGCACCTACCTCGATCCCGCCGCCGCTGCCGCGGCCATCGAGGCGGTCAAGAACCAGGGCAAGAAGAAGTAGCTCCGCGACCTGTCAGCGCCCCGCACGCCAGGCGAGTGCGGGGCGCTGTCATGCCTCTCGAACGCTCGGTCGCAACGCCGAGCCCCCGGTCGTTCGCATGCACAGTCGGCCCCCAGGACGGCCGGCGACACGGCTCCCAGCCTCCAGATCAAACGCCGAGCATGCCCGGTCGCTCGCGAGTGGCGCCTGACGGCCGAACGCACGGCTTCCCGCCTCCAGATCGCATGCCGAGCCGGAGGGTCGCTCTCGAATGGCGCCCTAGTCGCAGGGATATCCGGCCCTCCAGCCGTTTCGACGTCCATCCGCTCGTCCGAGTCCCAGAGGCCGGTCGCCCAGCCGCTCCGCATGTCCGAGTCTCAGAGGCGCGGTCGCACAGCCGTCCAGCCGCTCCGCACGTCCGAGCCCCAGCGGCCCGGTCGCCCAGCCGCTCCGGACGTCCGAGTCCCAGCGGCGCAGTCGTCTAGCCGCTCAGGCGCCCAAGCTGACTCAGGCGTAGGTCCAGTTCTCACCAGCCGGATGGGTGCCGGTGACGAAGTAGATCACCCGGCCGGCCATGATCACCGCGTGGTCGGCGATGCGCTCGTAATAGCGGCCCAGCAACGCCACGTCGACGGCCGACTCCACCGAGTAGGGCCAATCCGAGCCGAGCAGAATGCGGAACTGGCTCTTGCGCAGCTCGTCCATCTCTTCGTCGCTGTCGGCCAGCTTGGCCGCGTCGTGGGCGTTGCGGTCGTTGAGCGCACGTCCAGCGGTCGAGACCATGTCTTCGGCCACCCGTGCCATCAACTCGAAGTTGGGCACGAGGCCTTCGGGCACCGCCTTCTCGGGGTACCGTAGCCGAGCGATTTTCGCCACGTGACAAGCCAGGTCGCCCATGCGTGCCAGGTCGGCCACCATGCGCATCGCGGCCACGATGGTGCGTAGTTCGCCGGCCACCGGTGCCTGGCGGGCGAGCAGCACGAAGCAGCGGTTCT
>DAOSUG010000173.1:0-5315 GCA_035378545.1 Micropruina sp.
GAGGCGGTCAGGCACGCGCCAGCGCCTGCAACTGCGCAAGTGCCACGGTGCCGGCCGTGGACGTGCGCAGCACGCCGTCTGCGATCAGCACGGTGCGCGCGCCGGCCTCGGCGAAGGTGGCCAGCTCATCGGGGGTGAGTCCCCCTTCGGGACCGACGATGAGCATCACCTCGCCCTGCTGCGGCAGCGGCACCGTCGTGATCCACTCGGTCGCACCCTCGTGCAGCACCAGGGTCAACGCCGGCTCGGCGATGCGCAACGCCAGCTCGGCGGTGGTCAGCGGCGGACTGACCCGCGGCACCCGGAAGCGGCGCGACTGCTTGACCGACTCGCGGACGATACTGCGCCAGCGGACCAGTGCACGCTCCACCCGGTCGGGCGCCCACCTGACCACCGAGCGCGCGGCCTGCCAGGGCACGATCTCGTCCACACCCAGCTCGGTCAGCATCTCGAGCGCCAGTTCGGAACGGTCGCCCTTGGCCAGCGCCTGCACCACGGTGAACCGCAGCCCGGACGGCTCGTCGGCGACCAGCACCTCGGCCACCTCGACCACCAGGCCGTTCACGTCAGAGGTCAGCACGGGACCACGCACGGCCAGCCCGATGCCGTTGCTGACGAGCACCACCTCGCCCTTGCGAATGCGCCTGACGATGGCTGCGTGGCGACCCTCATCGCCGGTCACCGCCACCTGATCCCCGACCCGGGGGTCGTCCAGATCTGCCAGGAACATTGCCTCGGTCATTGTGTGAACGCGTCCTTCAGCCAGCCGAAAACACCCTTGTGCTGCTTGCCCATCTCGCCGCCGTGGTTGTTCTCGCCGCGGGCCTCGGCCAGTTGCCGCAGGAGGTCGCGCTGGTGATCGTCCAAACGGCTCGGTGTCTGCACCAGCAGCGTAACGCCCAGATCGCCCCGTCCGGAGCCCCGAAGCCGCGGCACCCCGCGTCCGTTGATCGGAATGCGCGTGCCCGACTGGGTGCCGCTGGGCACGGTCAGCCGGACGGACGCCAGCCCGCGGTCCAGATCGTCGCGTTCGGCCTCCAGCGTCGGCAGCACGACCTCGGTGCCCAGCGCCGCCGCCGTCATCGGCAACCGGACCACGACTTCTAGGTCGTCGCCGTTGCGGGTGAACATCTCATGCGCCTCGACGCTCAGTTCGACGTACAGGTCACCGGCCGGACCCCCGCCGGGCCCGACCTCGCCCTGCGACTCGAGATGGATGCGGTTGCCGGCCTTGACCCCCGGCGGAATCTTCACGTTGATCGTGCGGGACGCCCGCACCCGGCCCTCGCCCGAGCACTCACCGCAGGGATGCGGGATCACCGAGCCGTAGCCGCGGCAGTTGGGGCACGGCTGGGTGGTGCGGATGTCGCCGAGGAACGACCGCTGAATCTGCGTGATGTCGCCCTGCCCGTGGCAGGTGGAACAGGTGACCGGCTCGGAGCCGTCCTTGGCGCCGGTGCCGTTGCAGGTGCCGCAGACCACCGCGGTGTCGACCCGCAGCGGCTTGGTGATGCCGAACGCCGCCTCGGCCAGGGTCAGCGAGAGCCGCACCAGCGCGTCCTGACCGCGCCGCACCCGCGAGCGCGGGCCGCGCGCGCCCGCGCCACCGAACATGGCGTCCACCAGGTTGGTGAAGTCGAAGCCGGCCGCACCCCCACCGGGAAAACCGAACCCCCCGGCGCCGCTGAAGCCACCACCGCCCATCGGATCGACGCCGCGGTCGTACATGGCCCGCTTGTTGCTGTCGTGCAGCACCTCGTACGCCTCGCCGATCTGCTTGAACTTCTCGGCGGCATCGGGGCTGTCGGCCACGTCGGGGTGGTACTGCATGGCCAGCTTGCGGTAGGCCTTCTTGATCTGGTCGGCGCTGGCGTCGCGGTCAACGCCCAGCACGTCGTAGTAGTCCTTGGTCAACGTCATCCTTCTGCCAAGATGCGGCCAACGTAACGGGCGACTGCCCGCACCGAAGCCATGGTGCCCGGGTAATCCATGCGGGTGGGTCCGACGATGCCCATGCTCGCCCACACGTCATCGCCGGAACTGTACGCACTGGCGACGACCGAGGTCGACTGCAACGGCTCGTAGGGGTTTTCGCTGCCGATCCGAACGGTGACGTCGGCGGACCCTCCAGACTCACCCAACAACCGGAGTAGTACGACTTGTTCCTCCAACGCTTCGAGCACCGGTTTCACGGTGGTCTCGAACTGATCGCCGAAGCGGGTCAGGTTGGGCACGCCGCCGACCACCACGCGGGTGGCCGGGTCGGCCGAAACGAGTTCGATCAACGCCGCCAGTACCACCGAGGCGGGCGGACGCAGCTCGGGCGCGAGTTCGTCCAGCAGGGCGGCAGCCAGGTCGGGGACGCGGTTGATGGGCTGCCCGACCAGCGCGACGTTGACCCGTTCGCGCAGCGAGGCCAGGTGGTCGTCGGTGAGCGCGCCGAAGTCGAGTTGGCGCTGGTCGACGCGTCCGGCCGAGTTGACCAGGATCACCAGGCCGCGGCCGGGCGCCAGGCTCAGCAACTCGACCAGCCGGACGGTGGCCCGCGACAGCACCGGGTACTGCACGATCGCCACCTGCTGGGTGATCTGCGCCAGCAACCGGACGGTGCGCCGCACCACGTCGTCGACGTCGATGGCGCCGGCCATGAAGGTCTGGATCGCCCGGCGCTCGGCGATCGACAGCGGTTTCACGGTGCCCAACCGGTCGACGAAGAGGCGATAGCCCTTGTCAGTGGGGATTCGGCCGGCGCTGGTGTGGGGCTGGGTGATGTAGCCCTCTTCTTCGAGCACCGCCATGTCGTTGCGCACGGTGGCCGGGGAGACGTTCAGGTTGTGCCGATCGACCAGGGCGCGCGAGCCCACCGGCTCCTGCGAGCTCACGTAGTCGGTGACGATGGCCCGCAGAATGTCGAGCTTGCGATCGTCCAACACGGGGGCCTCCTTCACGCGTCTGGCACTCTCGATGATCGAGTGCCAGTCTAGACGAAGCAGCCGCCCAGGTAGGTGAGCGTGGCCGGCGCAACCCGATCGCACGCCCGGCTCGGTGCCGCGTTGGACACCCCCCAAGGCACGAGAGGCGCCGCCTCGGACAAACGGCACATGCCGCACACTACGCTGGCGCCTATCTGCGAACCTGCGAGGTTGCCGTGACCGTACTCATCCTGATCATCGCCGCACTGGCCGGGTTGCTGCACGTGTTCATCTTCACCCTGGAATCGTTCAGGTGGGAGGAGGCCGGCACGCGCCGCTCCTTCGGCACCACGGCCGAACAGGCCGCGATGACCCGGCAATTGGCCTACAACCAGGGGTTCTACAACCTTTTTCTAGCCATCACCGCCTTCGCCGGCATCGCATTGGCCTTCTGGCCGCCGGTGTCGACCGCGCTGCTGGTGGTGAGCCTCGGCTCGATGCTCGCGGCCGCGGTGGTGCTCGTTTCATCCGACCGCACGAAGCTGCGGGCCGCCGCGATCCAGGGCACCCTGCCGCTGATCGGGTTGGTACTGCTGGCGGTACGCGCGCTGCAGGGATGAATGTGCCGGCCGGCTGAACAGCGGGTGGGTTTTGGCACAGCAGTCGGTGCCAAAACCCACCCGTTGATGCAGAGCCCCTGAATCTCGATCTGGAGCGGCTGAACGGGTACTGAGCCGACGCATAGGCTGGCCCGGTGGACTTCTCCCTGACGCCGTTCGAGACACTCGGGCCCGGCGCCTGGCGTGCCGTCGCCCAGCCCGCCGCGGTCAACCTCGGCCTGGTCGCCGGGTCGTCCGGTGCCCTCCTGATCGACACCGGCTCGTCACCGGCCCAGGGAGCCGAGATCAGGGCTGCGGCCGAGGCCGTGCTCGAGGTTCCGCTGGTCGGCGTGGTGGTCACGCACGCGCACTTCGACCACTACTACGGGCTGGCCGCCTTCGATGACCTGCCCACCTACGGGCACGAGAGCCTGATCGACGCACTGACGGCCGAGCAGGTCGGCGACGAGGCCCCCAGGCTGGGCTTCGCTGTGAACGAGTTGCGGCCGCCGAACCGTCCACTGGCGCTGGCCCGCATGATCGACCTGGGCGACCGGCACGCCGAGATCGTCCACTTCGGACGGGGTCACACCGCCGGCGACCTGGTCGTGATCGTGCCCGACCTGGACCTGATCTTCACCGGCGACCTGCTGGAGCAGTCCGCTCCCCCGGCGATGGGACCGGACTGCTTTCTCAAGGAATGGCCCTCGGCGCTGGACGGCATTCTCGGGCTGGTCAACGAACGCACCCGGCTGATGCCGGGCCACGGCGAGCCGTTCGACCGCACATTCGCCTTCACCCAGCGGGCCGAGATCTCGTCGGTGTACGGCCAGGTCGAGTACCTGATCGGTCAGGGCATCAAGCAGGAGGACGCATTGGCCGCAGGCGAATGGCAGTTCGACGACGCCACCATCGAGGCCGTGCTGCCGATCGCCTATGCGCAACTGGCGGCCGAGGGCAAGGTGCCCCGGCCGACACTGCGGCTGCTGACCCAGCGCAACCCCTGATCACCCCACCGATGGTGGAGCCGGTCGATACCCCCGCCACCCACTCACGAGGTCTCGACACGTTCGGCCAACGATCGGCGATCCTTGGTCGGCCCGGCGGTGGGTTTCAGTGACGAAACTGCTGCTGCACCACGTCTGCGGCGCGCTGCCACAGGGCCGGCGTCGCGGCCGCGAGCAGGTAGCGTCCGCTCACCCCGGCGCGGTACTGCTCGCCCTCGATGGTCGCCAGCACGCCCCCCTGTTCGGTGACCATCAGGCCACCCGGCAGGTGGTCCCACGGGTGCATCGACCAGTAACCGAGAAAGGCCCGCCGCCCCTCGATCACATGCGGATAGTCGACGCCACAACAGCCGGCCAGCCGCACCAGCTGCACCTCGTCGCCCAGACCCTCGCGCGGGCGTCCGTACCGGCCGTGCAGCGCCCCCACCAACGGCTCGGACGGCGCCGCCACCTCGAGCCGCTCGCCGTTGCGGTACACACCGCCGCCGAGTTCGGCGTAGTACATGCGCTCATGCACGGGCTGCCAGATCCAGCTGCGGGTGGTCACCCCGGCGCGCACCTCTGCCACCATCACCGCGAAATCAGGGCTGCCGTTGGTGAAGTTGCGGGTGCCGTCCACCGGATCTATCACCCAGGCATGCTCGGCCGTGGGTAGGGCACGCAGCGGGGCCGGGTCGGCGTAGACACCCTCTTCGCCGACCACCAGGCACCCGGGGTCGTGCTGCCGAAAGATCGCGGTCAGCGCCTGTTCGGCCAGCCGGTCGGCGACGGTCACCACGTCGCCCGGACCCTTCTCG
>DAOSUG010000174.1:0-5310 GCA_035378545.1 Micropruina sp.
GAGTTCGCCGCCAGCAGCAGCACCTCCCAGCGGAAGGTACCCAGGGTGAGCGCGGCCAGCAGGATCTGCAGCACGTAGAAGCCGGCGTAGAACAGCAGCCAGGTCCACACGCCCACCTGCAGGTTCACCGGGTGCAGGTCGAAGAACACCTCGAGGGCCGGAACGAACAGCAGAATGCCGGGGGCGATGCCGGTCAGGTAGAACGACGCGGTGACGAAATACATGAACCGCTGGTCCAGCGTCAGCTTGCGCTTGGGGCTGAACGGGTTGTGCGTGAACAGAATCTCGAACCCGCCGGTGGCCCAGCGCTGTTGCTGCTTGGTGTAGGCCTCGATGGTCTCGGGGGCGTCACCGACGGCCAGCGTCTTGGGAATGAAGATCGACTTCCAGCCCCGCTCGTGCAGCATCAGCGAGGTCCAGACGTCCTCGGACTTCGACTGGGTGTACATGCCGCCGATGTCGAGCACGGCGCTGCGCCGGAACAACACGTTGGTGCCCACGCAGAAGGCCGCGTTGAACTGGGTGCGGCCGGGCTGGATGAACTTGTAGAACATCGTCTGCATGTAGCCCGCGCCGCGGCTGATGATGTTGTGCATGTTGCCGTAGGTCTGCGGCGTCTGTACGAAGGCGACGTTGGAGTCGATCATGAACGGCAGGGTCTCTTCGAGAAACTCCGGACGGGGCACGAAGTCGGCGTCCAGGATCACGAAGTAGTCACCCTTGGCGATGGTGAGCGCGTTGTTGACGTTGCCCGCCTTGGCGCCATGGTTGGTGAGCCGGCGGATGTAGCCGATCTGCATCGCAGCTGCCATGTCGCGTACGGCGTCGGACTTGCCGTCGTCCAGGATCCAGGTCTGATGGGCCCCGCGCACGGCCTTGGCGGCCTCGGCGGTACGCCGGATCACGTCCAGCGGCTCGCCGTACACGGTGATCAGCAGGTCGGCCGTCACGGGCTCCCCGTCCAGGTGCAACGGCCACTGGGTGGGGTCGTCGGTCACGCCCTGCCGCTCGTTGGCGGCCGGGTCGTACAGGGCCCGCTGCGCGTCGTGGAAGGCGAAGGTGCGGGGGTCCTTCTGACCGGCCAGGATCGCCCACATCGCCATCAGGGCGTGAAAGATCAAGATCACCTCGGCGATCATCACCATCGCCCAGGGCAGCAGGTCTCCCCGGTTGTTCGGATTCAACAGAAACCAGGCGTAGGCCAGGATGCCCAGGGTCGCCGCGATGGAGACGGCGATCATGACGGGGGTGTAGGGGTTCTTGGTTCTCGCCCGCCGGGATTCAGGCACGAGGCCATCGACCGGGGCGAAGTCGTTGGTGATGATGGGTGTAGACATAACTCTCCCTTGGGAGCGCATCTTCGGATTTGCTGTGAGCCTCTGCCGCGGTCTGCCGCGGGGGCTTGGTTCACCGGCCGGTGAAGCCGGCTTCGGGGAGTTCGGGAGTCGTTCCTCGCCACGAAGTTGATACCAGGATAAGCAGGTCCCGTCGGAAAAGCAAAATATTGGTCTCAGATACTAATATTTGTCCGAACGTGCGTCAGGCTGAGCCGGCCAGGTCTGTCGCGGTGGTCGCCGCACGCACCTGGGCGCTCAACGAATCGACCGGTCCGGCGAACCCTCGCAGACTCCACTGCGACCCGACGTACCAGGTCGGCGCCGCGCCGGTGATCCGGCCCTGGGCCACCAGTTGCGCGCAGACCCGGGTCCATCGGTGGGTCAGGTCGAACATGATCGCCCACGGCAGATAGCGGGAATAGAGGTCGTCGTCGGCCTCGTCGCTCAACTGCTCGGCGGTGACCGTCGCGAGATGCGTGCGGAAACCCTGCACCTGATCGGTCAGCGCACGACCCAGGGCGGTGCGCTGCCCCCGTTGAAGTCCACGATTCAGCACGACCAGCGTGATCACCGTCGAGGCCCACAGCGGCGTGAGATACAGCACTGCCACACCGATCACGAGATACGCGATGTAGCCCAGCGCCAGGGCCGCGATCACCAGCACGCCGACCGAACGGGTCCGGGGCGGTCGTACGAACCACTGCTCATGCTCGGCCCGCGACCGGGCGTCAGCGAGAATGCGCTCATGGGCCTCGGCGAGCACCCCGGGGGCCCTCAGGTCGGCGACGGTGCCCCCGCCGTCGAACAATTCCTCCAACAGAACCGCGGACGAGCGGTCGCGGGCGCGGCGCGATTCGAGCAGCCGCGCTTCGGGGTCCGCACCGACGCGCAGCCGGATCGCCCCGTCCACCGCCAGCCCGACCAGGGTGGCGGTGGTCTGCCGTGTCGAGGAGCGTCCGGCCAGCAAGAGGCCCGCCTCCGCCAGGGCGAGCGGTGGCGGAGACTTTCGGACCGGCGGCTCCACCCGATGATCGCGCACCTGCGTGACGGACGCGCCGGGCTCGGGCAGCTCGCCCGCCGGCACCTCGTCGAACCGGAGGTCGTGGCCGTGGCGGCGGTAGTACCACCAGCCCAGCAGTGGCACCAACAATGCCCCCACCAGCCCGGCGACCAGCGCGAACCGGTTGGTTCGCTGATCGACCAGGTCGGAACTCTCGACCAGCGTCGGGCCGGCGCCCTGGACGAGTCCGTCGCCGATCGTGGCGACCACTGTCATCGGGCTGCCTGCGGCCAGGCTCGTGGCGGCGAAACTGCCGACTCCGCCATCGACGGGTCCGGACGTGCACCGGCCACCGGTTCCCGCTGACCCGGTCGAGCAGGAGACTTTGCGGACACCCCCGGGTGCACGCAACGTCCCGGATGCGGAGATCACTTTCGGAAGCCGCGGCCCCGTCACGTTCCAGCCCACCTCATCGAAGTCGGCGAAATCTCGCACAGCGCCCTTCACGGTGTAGCTGAGTTCGTAGCCGGCCGTCGGCCCGGGCAGCGTGCGATCGGAGTCACCGACCCGGATGCGCATCAAGCGCGTGCGTCCAGAACCCAGATCGCGCTGCACCGAGACCACCGGCGACGGCTGGCTCGAGCTGGTCACCGTAGGGTTGCTGATGTCGTAGACCTCGTCGCGCTGATCGTCGAACGGTCGCCGGGTGACCAGCCAGCGCTCGATTCCGTGCCTGGTCGAGTTCACCCCGAAACGCCACACCAGGCGCTCCCGGACCAGCAACGACCCGTCGGCGTTGACGGTGATGGTGACGTCGAACGTGTCGATCTGGTCGTCGCTCGCGGCCCATGCGCCGGGGGCGCAGCAGACAAGCAGCACAATGGTCAGCGCAACCCAGCCCGGCCAACGCCGCGGCCGGCCGCCACGCATCATTCGCCCCGGTTTCGCGCCGCCAATGCCCGCTGGGCGTCGCGATTGGCCTCACGCTCGGCGATGGACTGGCGCTTGTCCCAGTCCTTCTTGCCGGTGCCGACGGCGAGTTCAACCTTGGCGTAGCCGTCGAGAAAGTAGAGCGCCAACGGCACGATCGTGCGACCGGACGCAGTGGTGGCCCGATCGAGCCGCTCGATCTCACGCCGGTGCAGCAGCAGCTTGCGGTTGCGGCGGGCGGAGTGGTTGGTCCAGGTGCCGAAGGCGTACTCGGGAATGTGTGCGTTGCGCAGCCACACCTCGCCGTCATCGACGGTCGCGAACGCGTCGGCCAGCGACGCGCGGCCCAGGCGCAGCGACTTGACCTCGGTGCCCGTCAGCACCAGGCCCGCCTCGAACCGCTCGCCCAGGTGGTAGTCATGACGCGCCCGCCGATTCTGGGCGACCAGAATGCGCCCCTTCTCACGTGGCATCGGCGTCGCGCTCCCCCGGTGGTGGACAGATCGGTGTTCACCTTACCCCGGCAGCGCGACGCCGCGGATTCACGGAATGTACGTCAGCGGGTTCACCACACCGCCGTTGAGGTACACCTGAAGGTGCAGGTGGCAGCCGGTGGACAGGCCGGTGGTGCCCACGTAGCCGATCAACTGACCCTGCTTCACCCGCTGGCCGCGGTGGACGATGATCCGCGACTGGTGCGCGTAGCCGGTCGAGATGTACTTGCCGCCGATCAGACCGTGATCGATCACGGTGTAGTTGCCGAAGCCGCCCTGCCGGCCGGCACTGGCCACCCGTCCGTCGTTGGCCGCATAGATCGGCAGTCCGCAGGCCGCTCCGAAGTCGGTGCCGCGGTGCATCCGCCACACGTGCAAGATGGGGTGGAACCGCAGGCCGAACGGCGACCCGGGTGAGGCGTTGACCGGCCGGATGAAGCCCTTGGACGACACCGACCGCGGCACGTAGGTCTTGCCGGCCTTCTTGGCGGCGGCCCGGCGCTTGGCCTCGGCCGCCAGCGCCTTCTTGCGGGCGATCTCTGCGCGCCGCTTGATCTCGGCGGAAATCTTCGCCTCCTGCGCCTGCAGCTTGGAATAGGCCGCCTGGTCGGCGTCCAGGTCGGACCGGGCCGCCTTCTGCGCCTTGCCGAGATCGAGCACCTTGGTGGCCACGGCGTTCTTGGCCAGCGCGGCCTTGCTCTGCAGCACCTTCAGCGTCGCCAGGTTGGCGGCCGCCTCGGCCTTGTCGGCCGCGATCTGCTTCTCGATCTCGGCCTGCGCCTTCTGGGCCGCCACGAGGGTGGCCTGCAGGGCACGCAGCCGCGTCATCTGGGCGCTGGTGGCGTCGAAGATCGTGGTGGACCACTGCAGCCGCTGCGAAAGGTCGCCGGTGTCGGCCGAGTCGAACACCACCGACAGCCCCACCAGGTCGCTCTGCTGCTGGTAGGCCTCGCGGGCCGCCTGGCCCATCAAGGTGAGTTGCGCATCGACGGCGGCCTTGGCCTTGCTGACGGCCTGCTTGGCGGCGGCCAGCTTCGTGCGGGCCGCGCTCAGCCGGCGTCCGATCGCCTCGTCGACCGACCGAGCCTCGCTCACCGCATCGGTGGCCGCGCTCAGGTTGCGCTGCGCCTTCGCCAACGCTGAGCGGGCCTTGGCCAGGGCGGCGACCGCCTTCGACATCTCGGCCTTGGATTCCGAAACGTTCTGCTTCGACGCGACGATCGCCTTGCGGACGTCGTCGCGGCGATCCTTCAGGTCGTCGGCGCGGGCCGGCGAGCCGAGACTCACCGCGAGCGAGACGGCGACCGCGGCGATCAGCGGACGCAGCAGGCGCAGCGTCGTGCCGCGCAGATCCTTCGTGCAGGTGGGGGAAGTCACCTGGTTCACGGTCCGGCCCCAATCAGTCGGTTGAGGATCCGGTGTGGGCTAGACCCTCAAGTACTTTCGTGTGGCGATCAGCGTGGGAACCACAGAAAGCACGATGCCCACGGCGATGACCCCGAGCATTGCCAACCCGACGTGTGACCAGCCAATCCACTCCACACTCTTG
>DAOSUG010000175.1:0-5309 GCA_035378545.1 Micropruina sp.
TACAGGCTGCTGAAGCCGAACAGGCTCGCACCCTTGCCCTGCGCGGTGTTCTGGGTGGTCTCGCACTGGGCGAACAGCCCCCGCGAACACATCCAGCAGTGGCCGCACGAGATGTTGAACGGCACCACCACCCGGTCGCCGACGTGCAGATTGCCGACCTCGTCGCCGACCTGTTCGACGATGCCCATGAACTCGTGGCCGAGCACGTCGCCCTTGGTCAGGAACGGTGCGAGCACGCCGTAGAGGTGCAGGTCCGACCCGCAGATCGCAGTGGACGTGACCCGCACGACGGCGTCCGTCGGCTGCTCGATGGACGGGTCGGGCACGCTGTCGACGCGCACGTCCTCGACGCCCTGCCAGGTCAACGCCTTCATCGGACGACCTCGGCCGAGACCGGCGCGAACCGCTGCCACACCCGATGCGTGGCGAGCAGCCCGGTCAGTTCGGTGACCAGGTTGGTTGCCTCGGCCGTGACGACTCCCGGCGCGGCGGGAATGCCGACCGCGTCGAGGACGCTCTGGCCGGCGCTCAGTGCACCGATCGCCTTGGCATGTCGCCAGGCCTGCTTGAGCAACTCGGCGACCCTGGGGTCGACGTCGGACGCGGCTCCCGCCGCCGCATTGGCGTCCAGGCTCGGCTGGGCGCCGGGCTCGGGCGGAGTGGGCGCGGCGATTACGAGCGCGTCCAGTTCGACGGACGTGGCGGTGGCGTAGCTGCGCTGCGGCAGCTCGCCGTTGACGCTGCTACCGGCCGGTCCGATGACCAGCGGCAGCACCTGGTGGGCCCGCAGCCCGTCCAGCAGTCCGGACAGGTTGTCGTGTGCGCCGGCGCCGATCACCACGCCGACGGTGCGGCCGGCCACCGGCCATGATCCGCGCACCATCGACAGTGCCGGGGAGGTGCTGCCGTCCGGCTCGGGTACGACGGCATCGGGGCCCGGGTCGGGCTTCGGCGGCACCGGGATGCCGAGGCCCTGCGCGACCCCAGCGGCGAGGTCGGCGTCGACCAGGGTCAGAATCTGCAATTGCCGCTGCCTGATCACCAGCTCGTAGCACTTGCTCAACTCGAAGGTGTACGCGGCGATGACGTGGTCGCGCTCGACCGCGCTCAGTGAGCGGAAGAACAAGCCGGCCTGGCTGAAGTGATCCTGGAACGTCACGTGGTTGGCACGCACCCGCTCGGACGTCTGCGGAATGCGCGGCGCCTCGATGAACGCCCCCTCGGTGACCACGAACGGGCAACCGCCGTCCAGGGTGTTGGGGTGGTAGGGCGCCACGCCGCCGTGCACCGCGCCCTGGTGCATGCCGTCGCGCAGCAGGTCGTTGATCGGCGCGTGGCTGCGGTTGATCGGCAGCTGGGTGAAGTTGGGCCCGCCGAGCCGGGTCATCTGGGTATCGAGGTAGCTGAACAGCCGCACCTGCAGCAGCGGGTCATTGGTGACATCGATACCCGGCACCAGGTTGCCGACCTGGAAGGCGACCTGCTCGGTCTCGGCGAAGTAGTTGACCGGGTTGGCGGTCAGCGTCATGGTGCCGATGATCTGGACCGGGCACAGCTCCTCGGGCACGAACTTGGTCGGGTCGAGCAGGTCGATGCCCTCGAAGGTCTCGTCGTCGGTGTCGGGCATCACCTGCACGCCCAGATCCCACTGCGGGTAGTTGCCCGCCTCGATCGCGTCGGCCAGGTCGCGGCGGTGGAAGTCGGGGTCGAGGCCGCCCAGCAACTGCGCCTCCTCCCAGACCAGGCCGTGCACGCCGGCCCTCGGCTTCCAGTGGAACTTGACCAGGCTGGTCTCACCCTCGGCGTTGATCAACCGGAAGGTGTGCACGCCGAAGCCCTCCATCATGCGCAGCGAACGCGGAATGCCCCGGTCGGACATGTTCCAGATGGTGTGGGCCTGCGCTTCGGTGTGCAGCGACACGAAGTCCCAAAAGGTGTCGTGCGCCGATTGGGCCTGCGGGATCTCGCGGCTGGGGTGCGGCTTGGCGGCATGGACGATGTCAGGAAACTTGATGCCGTCCTGAATGAAGAACACCGGAATGTTGTTGCCGACCAGGTCATACACGCCTTCGTCGGTGTAGAACTTGGTCGCGAAACCGCGGGTGTCGCGCACGGTGTCGGCCGAGCCGCGCGAACCCAGCACGGTCGAGAACCGGACGAACACCGGCGTCTGCACGCCGGCCTGCAGGAACGCCGCGGCGCAGATGCCCGCGGCCGAGCCGTTGGCCACGAACGTGCCGTGCGCAGCCGCCCCACGGGCGTGCACCACCCGCTCGGGGATGCGTTCGTGGTCGAAGTGGTTGATCTTCTCGCGCAGATGCTGATCGGCCAGCAGCACCGGCCCGCGACGTCCGGCCTTCAAGGAGTGGTCGGTGTCGCGCAGCGGCGTGCCGCCGGCCGAGGTCAGCCGGGACCCCTGCTGGGCGAAGGCGGTGCCGGGCAGCGGGACCGGCGCGCCGGTCGGGGTGTGTGGGTCGGGACCGCGCTGGTCGTTGGCGGGCGGCAGCGGCCCGGTGGGCTGGACGGGCTCGGCTGCTGCGGGCGGTTGCGGGCTGGGTGCGCCGGGGACCGGAGGCTTGGTTGACATCTTCCGAGACTGCCCCTCCACAGGGAAACCCAACACACACTCTTGGGTGAAAGGAGGCATGCGGGAGCCGGCGGGCCGCTGGCGATTGCGTGTCGGGGTAGGTGCTTGTGGAAATCTGGGCTCTCTGCGGACGGGTGGTGTGGGGTCTCTACCACCGCGACCAGCGAGGCGTGACCTGAGAGGGGGGCGGTTCCGAACTCAGGTCAGGTGGCTGGTTGGGTCTCGACAAGCCCGACCAGCGGACGGGGCCCGACGCTCGACGGGCGATGGGTACGAACTCGACCCCCGGTGAGTTCTCGACCCCCTGAGTTCTCGACCCCGCAGTTCTCGACTACTGGGTGCTCGACTACTCGTGCCTGATCGGCCGCGAAACTGCACCACATTTGGGGGGCGTCTCGCCTCGGTGAGCGATGCAGTGGACGAAATGTGGTGCAGCTTCGCACACCAGCCGAGCGCTCCACCCGGGAGAGCAGCCGTCCAGACATCGATCAGCCTGCCAGGTGGCGACGTCCAACCAGGCAGGGGCGGGTAGGGCGGCGGATCGAAACCCGGTGGTCTGTGTTCGTCCGGGGGTCGTCCGGTCGCACGGAACGCATCAGCTGAGCCTGGCCCCCGCCCAGCGCCGACTCACCTCGCCAAGAACTCTTTGAGGCTGCCGACGGCGGGGCCGAACACTTCGGCGGCGAAGAACCTCGTCCAGTGGTCGAGTTCGTCGGCTGCGCAGTCGAAATGGGCCCACCACTCGACGAACGAACGGTCGCCGTCGGTGATCGGGGTCACGACCAGCGTGGCCACGTAGCCGGTGACCGGGAACGGCGGTGGTGGGCAGAACTCGTAGACGCAGCGGCGGTCCTGGTCGGACAGTTCGAGCAGGTGCTCGCGGATGCGGTCCGGCCCGAACGCGAACGAGCGGACCGCGCCCACGGAGTCGCCGGTCCGTCCGTTCTCGATGTGACTCTCGGACACGTTCGACGACCACCAGGTGGAGAGCCCGTTGAAGTCGCGCACGACCGACCACACCCGGTCGGCCGGCGCATCAACGACGGTGCTGTAGTAGGAACGGGCCATGGTTCTCCTCTCAGAGTTTGCGGCGGAAGGGGACAGGTCGTCAGTGCCGGAACGTGATCGCCTTGAAGTCCTCGGTCTGCTTGCGGATGCCGACCTCGGTGGGGAACCGCTCGATCGAGGACGCGCCGTAGAAGCCGACGATGCCCTCGGTGTGATCGAGGATGTACTGGGCGTCCTCGGGGTTCGCGATCGGCCCGCCGTGGCACAGGCACAGGATGTCGGGGTTGACCGACTTGGCTGCGTCCGCGATCTCTTGCACCTTGACCGCGGCCTCTTCGAGGGTGAGGGCCGTCTGTGCCCCGATCGTTCCGGACGTGGTCAGCCCCATGTGAGGCACCAGGATGTCGGCTCCGGCCGCAGCCAGGTCCTTCGCCTGATCGGCGTCGAAGGCGTACGGCGTGGTCAGCAGGTCCATCTCGTGGGCGGTGCGGATCATGTCGATCTCGGGACCGAAGCCCATGCCGGTCTCTTCCAGGTTGGCCCGGAAGACGCCGTCGATCAGGCCGACAGTCGGAAAG
Source organism: Micropruina sp. (assembly GCA_035378545.1). Classification (GTDB taxonomy): domain Bacteria; phylum Actinomycetota; class Actinomycetes; order Propionibacteriales; family Propionibacteriaceae; genus Micropruina. Next base: position 4,174 of record DAOSUG010000175.1, read on the forward strand.
TTCTGCACGCCGGCGAAGCCGATCTCTTGGATCTGCTTCAAGAAGTAGGGCATCACCCGGAACGGGTCGGTGCCGTTCACGCCGGCCACCACGGGGGTGTGCTTGACCACCGGCAGCACCTCGTTGGCCATCTCCATCACGATCGCGTTCGCGTCGCCGTAGGCCAGCAGGCCCGAGAGCGACCCGCGTCCGGCCATTCGGAACCGGCCCGAGTTGTAGATGACCAGCAGGTCGATGCCGCCGGCCTCGGCCGACTTGGCCGTGATGCCGGTGCCGGCGCCGCCGCCGACGATGGGTGTGCCCGCTGCGACCTGTGCGCGGAACCGGTCCAGAATTTCCTGACGAGACATGGTGGGTGACCTTTCGTTGATTGCATGTGATCGGACGCGCGTCGTGCCCGGCTTGGGCGCGGACGTCGTCCTGGTTGAAATCGGTGCCCGCGGGTCAGCGGGCGTGGGTGATCTGCTGGTCGAGCGCCTCGGCGACCGCCTTTCCGAAGCCCGGGTCGTTGATCGCCTGATCGACCTCGTGCACGACGACCGCGCTGTCGGCAAGCCCGTCGCGAAGGGCTGTGAACAGTGCGTCGTCAGCCTCGGCGTCGCGGAACGGCGCACCGTCGACGTCGATCGCGCTGACCCCGCGCAGCGGAATGAACAGCTCCGTCGGCCCGGTCGCGGCGGCCAGTTTGCGGGCGATCCGGCGCCCGAGTTCCTGCATCTCTGCCGTGGTGGTTCGCATCAGCGTGACCGCGGGGTTGTGCACGTACAGGTTGCGTTCGGCGAACTGCGTGGGCACGGTGTCGAGCGGGCCGAAGTTCACCATGTCGAGCGCGCCCAGGCTGACCACTTGTGGCACCCCCGTGGCTCCGGCGACCTTAAGCCGATCGGGCCCGGCCGACAGCACGCCACCGACGAGGTCGTCGGCCAACTCTGTGGTGGTGAGGTCGCACACCCCGGAGAGCAAACCGGATTCGACCAGCTTCTCCAAAGCCATACCTCCGGTGCCGGTGGCGTGAAAGACCAGCACCTCGTAGCCCAGCGCCTCCAGGGTCTCGCGCGCCTCGTCGCAGGCCGGCGTGGTCACGCCGAACATGGACATACCGATGACCGGTTTGTGAACGCTCTCGGTGCGGTTCT
>DAOSUG010000176.1:0-5295 GCA_035378545.1 Micropruina sp.
CCTGGTGCGGTTGTGAGTTGCTTCGATTGCGGTTTGGTTCGGCTGTTGAAGTGTTCGGCTGTGATCTGCTTCGGTTGCGATCTGCTGCGGTTGCGTTTTGGTTCAGGAGCGACCTGGTGCGGTTACGACTTGGTTCGGGTGCGGCCGGGTTCTGATCGTCGCCTGGTTCGGGAGCGCTGCGTTCAGTGGGCGGCCAGCAGCGCGACGCAGACGCCGCCCAGGATGAGCACCCCCGCGCCGACAGTGATCAGGATGCCGATCCCCGTGCGGCGGGTGGCCGGGATCGCAACCATCACCAACCCGGCGACCAGCAGCAGCGGCAAGCCGAGCAACAAGATGCCGATGCCGAGTTCTGACCTCGATGAGGATGCCAGGACGAAGCCGAGCGCAAGGACAGCCGCGACGATGCCGGCGCCGAGCCACCCGGAACCACCGCCGGGCTGCGGGGGCGGGACCTGATACTGAAACGATGGCGGTGGACCGCTCATGCTGTCGCTCCGATCAATGTGCGTTGCCTCACCTGCACCAGCCGCCGGACCAGCAGCGGCGCCATCAGCAGCAGAAACCACTGTGGCCGGGTCAATCCCCACCACACCTGCTCGTTGGCCCGGGTGAACTCGACGGCGAACCGGAACAATGCGTAGCCGGCGACGTAACACACGAACAGGTCGTCGGCCCCGGCCAGCCGATCGCGGTTGCGCAGCAGCCAGCCGAAGGCTGCCGCCTGAAAGAGGATTTCGTACAGGAATGTGGGTTGAAGACCGACGCCGGCGGGGCCACCGAGCAGCGACGCCTGTTGCGGGGTCAGCACGACGCCCCAGTCACCGCCGGTGGGACGTCCGGGCAACTCGGTGAGCAGGCAGCCGATCCGTCCGATCGCCATCGCCAGCGCGACGGCGGGAGCGAAGAGGTCGCCGGTCGAAGCTCGGTAGCCGGTGATCCGCTTGCCGATCAGCACGCCGATCCAGGCACCGACCAGGCCGGCCAGCACGCTGCGATTACCGTCGTTCCACCACTGCAGTAGCGATTCGTTCTGTGCCGGGTCGAACTGTTGCCACCAGGTGCCGACCCGCGAACCGATGGCACCCATCGCAAGGGCGGTAGCCGCTACCGCCCAGAGTCGCTCGTCGTGCACCCCGCGGCGCCGCAACTCGAGGGCGAACACCCCCAGGCCAGCCAAGAGGCCAAGGCCCAGGAAAAGCCCGTGCACCAGTGCGCTGCCGGCGAACGGAAGGGGCACCATGCGCACACGGTAGCCGGATGCGGCTCGACGCGGCGGCACACGTACGATCTGGCGGCCGGACAGGGGTGGCACACGTACGATCTGCCGGCCGGACAGGGGTGGCACACGTACGATCTGGCGGCCGGAAGGCGGCGGCACAGACACGGTTCTCATTCCTGCCCAACGCGTGCCCGGCGAGGACGAACCCAGCGGCCAAGGGGTGAGCTGGTGCGCCATCTGTGACGGCGCCCCCAACGCGACGCGGGTTCGCTCCGTCCCAGCGGGGAACCTCCGCCCCGGCGCTTGATCGAAGAGCGGAATGCCACGGGGCTCGCCGTATTCACCGTAGTCTTCCGCTCATGACTTCGACGATCGACCGCGTGCTGCCCTGCTTCACCAACGCCGCGGTCGTCATCGCAGCCCCCGGTGCCGGGCCCGGCAACTGGGCGGGGGCGCCTGCGGCCATCGTCAGCGACGGCACCTACTGGCTGGCCTACCGGGTGCGCCGTCCCCTCACCTCGGGACGGGGGGTCGCCACCATCATCGCCCGCTCCACCGACGGCGAGCACTTCGAATCGGTCGCGGAGTTGCCGCGGGAGCAGTTCAGTGCCGAATCGTTCGAGCGTCCCGCGCTGGTTCGCCTCGCCGATGGACGCTGGCGGCTCTACGTCTCGTGCGCCACGCCCGGTTCGAAGCACTGGTGGGTCGAGGCGATCGACGCGGACACCCCCGAGCAACTGGCGTCCGGTGAGCGCCGGGTGGTGCTGCCGGGCAGCGACACGGTTGCGGTCAAGGATCCCGTGATCGTGCGTGACGGCGACGACTGGCACCTGTGGCTGTGCTGCCACCCCCTGGACGTCGCCGGTGCCGAAGACCGCATGACGACCCGCTACCTGACCAGCCACGACGGGCTGAGCTGGCACGACCACGGGCTCGCCCTGGCACCGGACGGCACGGGCTGGGACGCCCGCGGCACCCGGGTGACCGCGGCGCTGAGTCTCGACCCGCCGGTGGTGCTCTACGACGGCCGGGCGGACGCGGCGTCCAACTGGTTCGAGCGCACGGGACTGGCCCGCGGCACCGGCGACGGAGTGCGGCTGGAGCCGGTCGGCGACGGACCTGTTGCCTGGTCACCCGAATCGGACGGGGCCCTGCGCTACGTCACCGCGGTTCCGCTGCCCGATGGGCGTACCCGGTTCTATTTCGAGGCCGCTCGCGCCGACGGGTCCCACGACCTGATGACCTGCGTACAGTCGTCCTGAAGCCTCCACTCGGCAGCCGCCCGGGCGAGCGCGTCGTCACACTCCCTTGGTGAGGGCGGCCCCGACACGCTTGATCAGTAACGCGTACAGGTGACGGAGTTTGGTGCGGGCGTGCACTCCGGTCACCCGGGTGAGACTGCCGCCCTGAATCGACGCCGTCTCGACCTCCTGAACCTCGACGCGGCGTCCGTCGAGCGGCGTCACACGACCGTTGAGGGCCGCCCAGACACGCTCGACCAGCGGCGCGGCTACGGTCACCCGGGCGAGACTGTTCCCACCCCTGAGAATCGATACGGTTTCGAACCCGCCCGATGAACGACCGGTCGGGCCATCAACGACCGGGCGGGCCGGGTCAACCGGCCGTCCGGGCCGCGAACGAGCCGGCGCCGACGTTCGAGCGCCAGTCGCTGAACGACCGTCCGGTGACCTGCTCGAGCAGGTCGATATCGTCGCTGAACTCGTCGACCAACTGTGCCCGCACCGCCGGGTCGAGCCTCGGACGGGCGGCCGCACCTCGGGATTGCATCAGCCCGGTCAGGGGTTGGCTCGCGCGTCGCCACACCTGCGGGGGGAACCACGCGCCGGCCGCCGCCCCGGCACGCACCATCCGCGCAAGTACGGACGTCGTGGCGCTGGGCGCGACGTACGGCCGCGAGTTCTCGCGCGGGATCGTTGAGATCACCCCCGGTTCGAGGCCAAGGAACGCGCTGACCCGGTCGAGCAGCCCGGACGGATCGTCCACCAACTCGCGATAGCGCACCACCAGGATGCGGTCAGCGTCGACGTGGCGGTACAGATCGTCCAACTGACGTCCGTAGAAGCCCTGCCGGCGATAGTGCCAAAACGGCGCCCAGCCCTTGGCGATGCGTTCCTGTTCGAGGTGGAAGGCGGTCGGAAAGTCGTCGACCGGCTCGAGCCCGTCCGACCAGAGGTGCATCCAGTTGCTGTACGCCCGGTCGACCGGGTCACGGATCACCGCGATCAGCTTGACGTTCGGCAACTCTTCCGCGATCCGGCGGCGGGCGTTGCGCAGGTAAAGGTAGAAGGGTGTGCTCTCGATGCGCAACTGATCGGGCCGGGCGGGTTCGAACAGCCGCTGGTAGTCCTCGTAGCGCCAGATCCATTCGCGCTGGCTGTGTGCGTCACCGGGGCCGCAGTAGGCCGGCGGCGGAGCGTCCGCGCACAGGTAGTACTTCGGTTCCTTGGGGGTGCTGGTGAACACCCCGGGGTGGAGCGCCAGGGCTGCGTGCAGGGCGCTGGTGCCTGCTTTCGGAGCACCGATCAGCAGGGCGTCCGGCTGGGGTGTGCGGGGCGTCGACATGCCGGAAATGCTAGGGGCTGAGCGGCGGCATCTCCCACCGGTTCACTATGTGTTAGCGCCGACCGCTCCCCTAACCATCGTGGGCCTACGTAGTTGCGCAGGCAGAAGATGGTTAGGGGGGCGCTCGGCGAACCGCGCTGCGGCCCCGCACACCACGAAGCCCCCCACCCGGACGGGCAGGGGGCTTCGTTCAGCGGTCGTACGAAACCGGTACGACCTCAGTGGTTGTGACCGTCCTCTTCGTCCTCCGGCTTCTCGACCACCAGGGTTTCGGTGGTGAGCAGCAGGGCGGCGATGGAGGCGGCGTTCGCCAGCGCGGAGCGCGTCACCTTGACCGGGTCGATGACGCCGGCGGCCAGCAGGTCGACGTATTCGCCGGTGGCGGCGTTGTACCCGTTGCCAGGCTCCAACTCTTTCACCTTCGACACGATCACATAGCCCGGCTCGCCGCCGTTCTCGGCGATCCAGCGCAGCGGCTCGACCACCGACTTGGCCACGATGCGGACGCCCGCGGCCTCGTCACCGGTCTTACCCAGGTCACCCTCCAGCACCCGTGCAGCATGGACGAGAGCGCTGCCGCCACCGGCGACGATGCCCTCTTCGATGGCCGCCCGGGTCGCGGACACGGCGTCCTCGATGCGGTGCTTCTTCTCCTTGAGCTCGACCTCGGTCGCGGCACCGACCTTGATCACGCAGACGCCACCGGCGAGCTTGGCGACCCGCTCCTGCAGCTTCTCGCGGTCCCAGTCGGAATCGGTGCGGGCGATCTCGGCATGCAGCTGAGCCACCCGTCCGGAGACCTCTTCGTGCGACCCGGCCCCGTCCACGATCGTGGTGTTGTCCTTGGTGACCACGATGCGCCGGGCACGGCCCAGCACGTCGAGGCCGACCTGGTCGAGCTTCAGCCCGACCTCGGGCGCGACGACCTTGCCACCGGTGAGAATGGCGATGTCTTCGAGCATGGCCTTGCGGCGATCACCGAAGGCGGGCGCCTTGACGGCCACCGAGGTGAAGGTGCCACGGATCTTGTTCACCACGAGGGTGGAGAGGGCTTCGCCGTCCACGTCCTCGGCCACAATGAACAGGGTGCCACCGGCCCCGATGACCTTCTCGAGCAAGGGCAGCAGGTCGTTCATCGAGCTGATCTTGCCCTGATTGATCAGGATGTACGGGTCCTCGAGCACGGCTTCCATGCGCTCGGGGTCGGTCACGAAGTACGGCGACAGGTAACCCTTGTCGAACTGCATGCCCTCGGTGAACTCGAGTTCGGTGCCGAAGGTCTGCGACTCGTCGACGGTGATCACGCCGTCCTTGCCGACCTTGTCGAACGCGTCGGCGATCAGCCGGCCGATCTCGGCGTCGCGCGCCGAGATGGTGGCCACGTTGGCCATGTCGTCGGTGTCGTCGACCTCGCGGGCCAGCTCACGCAGCTTGTCGCTGACGGCCTCGACGGCCGCCTCGATGCCACGCTTGAGGCCGACCGGGTTGGC
>DAOSUG010000177.1:0-5211 GCA_035378545.1 Micropruina sp.
CGGGCGCGATGTACTGACTGACCATCAGTACCGGCAGGCCGGGGTAGCTCGCGCGCAGTTGCACGGCTGCCCGCAGCCCGTCATCGGTCATGGACGGGGGCATGCGCACGTCGGTGATCACCAGGTCGGGCAGCCCGTCACCCGCGGCCAGCCGCCGGCACTGGGCGAGCAGCTCGGGCGCATCGCCGGCCTCGGCGACCACCGTGTGTCCCGCCCGTTCGAGCAACCCCACCAGTCCGGCCCGGATCAGGGCTGCGTCATCGGCCACCAACAACCGCATCTGGTTCCCTCCTCAGGGCAGCACGTTAGCCCTGGTTTGAGCCGGCGCAGGCCAGCGGGGGCCGGTCACGACCAGCGCAACCATCGAGAGGCGAATATCGAGAGGCGACCACCCAGGGGCGGGCACCATCCACACGCTCGACCGCCCCATCATCCGGGCGGGTTCGGAATCATCGCTCGGATGCTGGTGGGCCCACCCGGTGGGCTGCTCAGCGAGCACCGACCGCCGAATGCCTGCACCCGTTCGATCATGCCGCTGAGGCCGTGCCCCGGACGTACCTGCGCGCCGCCGCGCCCGTCGTCCTGTACCTCGATCACCATCGGGTCGCCCAGGTCGAGTCGCACCACCATCGAGGACGCACCGGCGTGCTTGGCCGCGTTCGTGAACGCCTCGCTGATCAGGTAGTACGCCGCCGACGCCACGTGCTCGGGAGGCTCGCCGTCCCGTTCGACGATCACCGTCACCGGGATCGGCTGTCGTTGCGCCAGCTCATGCACGGCCGGCACCAGGCCGCGGTCGGTGAGAATCTGGGGATGCACCCCGCGCACTGTCTCGCGCAACGACACCATGGCGTGCTCCATCGACTGCTGGGCGGCCGCGAGGGCCAGCTTCGCCTCGTCCGGACGGCCCTGCGCGAGCGCGTAGTCGGCCTCACCCAACTGCATGCTGAGCAGCACCAGCTGCTGCTGCGCACCGTCGTGCAGGTCGCGTTCGATGCGACGCCGCTCGGCGGCGAACACGTCCACCAGTTCGCGTCGTGAGGTTGTCAGTTGCTCCACCTGCTCGGTCAACTCAACCTTCGGCCGGACCAGATGATCCACGATGAGCGCCTGCACGGCGGCCAACGCCCAGGCGACGTACAGGCCGACGACCAGCACCACCAGCAGTCCGGTGCCGACCAGAAAGTGGTCGACCCCGAATGCGTGACCGCCGATCACCAGCCGCATCAACGACGCCCACAGGCCGATCACCAGCAAGCTCAGCATCAGTCCGGGCAGCAGGTCGACGATCGCGAACAGCACCGCAACGCCCCATACCGCCAGGTTGCCCTCTTTGAGGCCCCCCGGATCCCACGGATGCCGCATCGTGCCGCTGGGCAGTGGACCTGGAAACGGCAGGCCGAGCAGGCGCAGCCGATGGCTCTCGAGCGTTGCGGTGCACCAGGTCATCAGCGGCAGCACCAGGATGCCGAGAATGCCGGCGCCCAGCGCCAGCAGGCCGCCGATGATCGAGCTGGCGCAGTACGCCACCGCACCCCAGCCCAGCGGACTGATCAGCATGGCCAGGGGATTGAACGGTGGACGGAGCCGTGCCCGTGCCGCCGCGGACGGGTCGTGCACCGGCGAGGTCGTCCGCACGCCGGCCGGCGACTCGTCGTTGTGCCCATAGCCCTCGCTCACCGCTCCACGCTACGGGGTTCCGTACCCCTGGGCAGTGGTGCCAGCACTACCCCCCGGTGGTGTGTGCACCACCGCAGAACACCGGCCAGCGCCCGTGTGGCCGGCACCCCGAGCCGGTGGAATGGCAGGCATGCACAACAACTCCGGCGCCACCCTGAGCGCCCACCGCATCTCCAAGTCTTTCGGCGAAGTCCGGGCCCTCGACCAGGTCAGCCTCGACATACCCGCCGGCCAGTCGGTGTCGGTGATGGGTCCGTCCGGCTCGGGCAAGTCGACACTGCTGCACTGCCTGGCGGGCATTCTCCGTCCGGACGAGGGGGAGGTCACCCTGGGCGGCGAGCCGATCTCGCTCGCCTCGGACGCCGCCCGCAGCCGGTTGCGGCTGCAGCGCATGGGCTTCGTCTTTCAGGACGGTCAACTGCTGCCCGAATTGTCGGCGCAGGAGAACGTGGCGCTGCCGCTGCTGCTGCTCGGACGTCCGCGCGTCGAGGCCTTCACGCGGGCGGGGGAGTGCCTGGCCTGGTTGGGGCTGGCCGGCCTGGAGGGTCGCCGGCCGGGGCAGCTGTCGGGTGGGCAGGCGCACCGGGTCGCGATCGCACGCGCCCTGGTCGGACGCCCGTCGGTGGTGATGGCGGACGAACCCACGGGCGCCCTCGACCAGGCGACCGGCGCCGAGGTGATGCGCGTGCTCACCTCGTCGGTGGCCGCGGCGGGTGCCAGCCTGGTGGTGGTCACCCACGACGCGCAGGTGGCCGCCTGGTGCCGGCGGCACGTCGAAATCGTCGACGGCCGGATCAGCAGCGACCTGGTGAGCAGGGCCGCCTGATGCGCCCCCTGAGCATCACCCCGCTGCTGCTGCGGGGCAGGATCCGGGCCGGCAGCGGTCTGATCGACCTACTCGGTGTGCTGGCCTTCACGATCAGTAGTTGGCTGCTGCAGCTCGTGCTGGGTGGCGTCAACATGTTCGTCGAGCGTCAACACAATCCGCCCACCGAGTTCGTCGCCGCGCTGGGTTCGAGCGCGGCACAGGGCATTGCCGAACTGCAGGTCTGGACGCTGCTGGCCGCCTGCGCCGGCGTGCTGCTGGTGGTGCCCGTGGTGACGCTCGGCGCCGCTGCGGCCCGGATGGGGGCGTTGGGTCGCGATCAGCGGCTCGCCACGCTGCGGCTGCTCGGGCTCAGTGCCGGCCAGGCCGTGGCGCTGAGCACTGTCGAAACCATGCTGGCGGCCCTGGCCGGCGGCGTGCTCGGCACCGTCGGCTACCTGCTCACGCTGCCGCTGTGGTCGGCGGTCACGTTTCAGGCGACACCGTTGAGCGCCGCCGCGATGCTGCTGCCCGCCTGGGCCATCGCGGCGACCATCGCCGGCCTGGTGGTGCTGGCCGGACTGAGTTCGGTGACCGGGCTGATGCGGCTGCGCATCTCGCCGCTGGGAGTGGCGCGGCGCGAGCCCCGTCCGGCGTTGAGGTTGTGGCGCTTCGCCGCATTGCCCGTGGTGATCGTGCTGTGGTTGGCGGTGGCACCGGCGCTGAGCCTGACCCGCTCCTTCGTCTACTCGGCGACCCTGATCGTGATCGTGCTGGCCATGTTCATGGGCGTGATCAACCTGATCGGCCCCTGGCTGTTGCAACTGCTGGGCGCGATGCTCGCGCGCTCCGGCCACCCGTCGGTGCTGCTGGCCGGACGCCGACTGCAGGCCGACGCCAAGGGCGCGTGGCGCAACGTGTCGGGCCTGGCCTTCGTCGGCTTCACCGGCGGAGCAATGGTCAGCCTGCCCGACTTCAGTGCGCGTTCGGGCGATCCGCTGTTACGGATTCTCACCGACGATCTGCGTACCGGAACGTACCTCACCCTCGCCATCGCGTTCGTGGTGGCTGCCGCCTCCGCGCTGCTCAATCAGGGGGCCGCGGTGCTCGATCGCCGACTCGAACTGCGCCAGTTGGCCAACCTCGGCGTGCCCGCCGCGCTGCACGACCGCACCCGGCTGGTCGAGGTGATCGCGCCCGCCGTCCTGAGTGCGATGGGCTCGGGCGGCCTGGCGGTGCTGTTCTTCGCCCAACTGCCCAGGGTGGGCGCCAACACGTCCGGGCCGTGGCTGTTCGCCGGCGCCCTGGTGCTGGGGGTGGCGCTGGTCTGGGTCGCCGGCGAGGCGTGTCGTCCGCTGGTGCGCCGGGCGGTGAGTTGAGCCGGGCGGTCGAGCCCGGCCGGCGCCGGCTCAGCCCTGCGAGGCCAACTGGACGACCAGGTTGATCGTGCAGGCCAGCACCACCGCACCGAGCAGGTACGACAGCAGCGCGTGGTGCAGGGCGGCCCGACGGATCACCCGGGCGTTCAGGTTGGTGTCGCTGACCTGGTAGGTCATGCCGATGGTGAACGCCAGGTAGGCGAAATCGTGATAGTCGGGCTGATCACCGTTGAAGTCGATGGCGTCGCCGGCCTGCAGGTAGTACAACCGGGCGTAGTGCACTGCGTACACGGTGTGCACCAGCGCCCACGAGCACGCCACCACCGCGACGCCCAGAATCGCCTCGACCGGCACGGGTCCCTGGGCTCGGGCGCCGGCCAGCAGGATGCCTACGCCGAGAATGCTGGCCACGGCGGCCAGGGTCAGGATCACTGCGACCGTGCCGCTGCTGGCGTCCTCGGTGAGGGCGTGCGTGCGGGTCTGCTCCGGGGTGAAGCGGTGGGTGGCCAGGCCCGTCCAGAGCACATAGATGAGGGTGAGCACGATCCATCCCACCGCCACGGCGAAGGCGGCGCCCGCGGGCGCCCACAACACCGCGGCGGCGATCAGCCCGAGCGCGGCGGCTGCTCCGGAGCGAACCCAGGCGGGGTGGACGTTCACGGCGTCAGTCAACCACGCACCGACACCCGCGCACCGAACACGTGCGCGGCGAGCACGCCGGCCGCCACCAGTGCGGCGACCACACCAACGATCAGCGACTGGGGCTGCACCAGCAGCCGTCCGACGGCGATCCAGGCCAGGCCCCAGGCCATGGCGACGCCGATCGCGGGCTGGCCCGGCATCACCCGGGCCAACAGCACCCCGATGGCGCCGGCCACCAGCAGCACCACCACGGCGAGCACGGGGGCGGCCTCGCCCAACCGGGCCCCGGTGCCGACTGCGGCGGCGGTGACGTTGGCGACGGTAGCCACGCACACCCAGCCCAGGTAGAGCCCGAACGTGACGTAGACGATCAGCAGCTCGGTCAGGCTGTTCGGGCCGCGGCCGACCAGGGTCAGGCAGAGCTTGGCCAGCACATAGGTCAGCAGGGCGATCACCAGCACGCTGACCCACAGCCAGCCGGCCTGCGTGACACCGAGCCAGGCGCCGTTCAGCAACAGGGACGCGGCCGCCCACCAGCCGGTCTCGCGCGCCGTGCGGCTGTGCGCGTGGGCGGGCAGCCATTGCCAGATCAGGTAGGCGGTCAGCCCCACATAGATCACCGACCAGATGCTGAACGCCTGCGTCGCGGGGGTGAGCAGAGTGGCGTCGGCGCTCAACGCGCCGCCGGAACTGCGGTTCACTTCG
>DAOSUG010000178.1:0-5210 GCA_035378545.1 Micropruina sp.
CGGCGCGAACGTCAGCCTCACCGACGCCATCGCCCTGGGTCACGACTGCGGTCACGGGCCCGGCGGACACGCGTCCGAGGACGCCTTCGACGCCTTCATCCCCGAGGGCTACGACCACGGTCCGTGGGGCGCCGACGTCGTCCTGACCGACCTGAACCTGTGCCGCGAGACCCTCGACGGGATCCGCAACCACTCGTGGAGCCGTCCGGCGCCGGGGACGATCGAGGGCGAGATCGTCAGCTGGGCCGACCGGATCGCCTACTGCGCCCACGACCTCGAGGACGCGATCGTGGCCGGCATCGTGACCGCTGCGGACGTGCCGCCCACGGTGGTCGAAATCTGCGGTGCCACGCGTCGCGAGCAGCTGCGCACCTTCGTCCGTGAGGTGATCGCGACCACGGCCCGCACCGGCTCGATCGGCATGGGCGAAACGGTGGCGGGCGCCCTGGCCGAGTTGCGCGCCTTCAACTACGCACGCATCTACACCCGGCCCGAGTCGCTGGCCCAATCAGCCGCGGTGGTGGCGGTGCTGCAGGCGCTGGTGGGTCACTACCTGGACCACCCCGAGCTGCTGCCCGGTGAGGTCCACGACGCCGACCCGGTACGCGCCACGGTCGCCTATGTGGGCGGGATGACCGACCGCTTCGCCTTCGACACCGCGGTGCACCTGTTGGGCTGGAACCCGCAGCGGCTGCCGCGCCAGCAGTGAGTATGACGGCCGGGCCCCCGGCTGCCCAGCGCGGCCGGCCTCCTACGGGTCGGACGCGGTGGCGCACTCACGGACGCAGTTCGGCGGCCAGATCTCGCGGCAGCAGACGACCGGCACAGATGAAAGCGGCGGCCACGGTCACGGTGATCGCTTGGCCGGCCATGATGCCGAGCAGCACGAGTACCTGCGCGGCACCCGCCTGCATCGGTGATCCGCCCCCGAGCAGCACGCCGATGAATGCGCCCGGCAGAGTCACCAGGCCAACCGTTCGGACCTGATCCAGGTTCGGAATCAACGCCTCGGGCACCACGTCCTCGATAACCAGGCCGATCGCCTGCGGCCGCTCCAGCCCGATCGACAGCGCCGCCTCATAGCTGGGTCGGTTGCTGCGCAGTTCGCTGAAACAGCGTCGTCCGGCCAGCGTGTGCCCGGTCATCGCGTTGCCGACGACGATGCCGGCCAACGCCAGCACCGCAACGGGAGTGAACGGTGATGCCCCGGTGACGAAGATGATCGCCAGTACGGGCACGACGCCGGCGGCCATCGCGAGCGCCGTCCAAGGCCAACAGCGTGGGGCACCAACCCGCCGCACAGTGGTGAACACCGCAACCGCGAACATCGCTGCGACCAGCAGCAAGGCCGACCACAGCTGCGCGACCGCCCAGGCGATCACCGTCGAGATGATCGCGAGCTGCAGGATCGCCCGCACCGCGGCCAGGAGTTGCTGGCGCTCCAGCCGCAGCCGGCCGACCGCCGAGGCGGTGACAGCCATTGCGACCAGTAACACCAGTGCGGCCGCAAGACCCCAGCCCACGGTTACCGTCACCGGTTCATTATGGCCATTCGGGCTTGCGTACACTGCCGGATGTGCCCGGGCTGATCAATGAAGAAGATCTGCAGACCGTCCGCGAGCGCACCCGCATCGAGGACGTGGTCGGCTCCTACGTCACGCTGCGGCCCGGCGGCGGGGGAGCGTTGGTGGGGCTGTGCCCCTTTCACGACGAGAAGACGCCCTCGTTCCGGGTGACGCCGTCGCGCGGCTTCTACTACTGCTTCGGCTGCAACGCCGGCGGCGACGTGATCGGCTTCGTCCAGCAGATCAACAACTCCAGCTTCGTCGAGGCGGTCGAGTTTCTGGCCGACCGGGTGGGCGTGCAACTGCGCTTCACCGAGGGCGGCGGGGGTGCCCGGGTCGAGCCGGGCCTGCGCTCGCGCATTCTGGAGGCCAACCGGCTGGCCGCCGAGTTCTACGCCGGGCAGTTGAGCAGCCCGGAGGCGATGATCGGGCGGCAGTTTCTGGCCGAGCGCGGCTTCGACCGTGAGGCGGCCGAACATTTCGGGGTGGGCTTCGCGCCCCAGGGTGGACGCGAACTGGCCAAGCACCTGCGCGCCCACAAGTTCACCGACGACGAACTGATCAAGGCCAGCCTGATCCGTGACGGCGGCTGGGACTACTTTCAGGGCCGCCTGCTGTGGCCGATCCGCGATGCCGGACGCTCCGTGCTGGGCTTCGGCGCTCGGCGGCTCTCCGACGACGACCGCATGCCGGCCAAGTACATCAACACCCGCGAGACGCCGGTCTACAAGAAGTCGAACGTGCTGTACGGGCTCGACCTGGCCCGGCAGCACATCGCCAAGAAGAACCAGGCGGTGATCGTCGAGGGCTACACCGACGTGATGGCGGCGCACCTGGCCGGGGTCGACACCGCGGTGGCGTCCTGCGGCACGGCCTTCGGCGACGACCACGCCCGGCTGCTGTCGCGGCTGATCGGCAGTTCCGATGCGCTCAAGGGCGAGGTGGTGTTCACCTTCGACGGCGACGCCGCGGGCCAGGCGGCCGCGCTGAAGGTGTTCTCCGGTGACCAGCACTTCATCTCGCAGACCTACGTGGCGATCGAGCCGTCCGGGCTCGACCCCTGCGACCTGCGCATTCAGCACGGGGACGCCGCGGTGCGCGAGCTGGTCGCCCGGCGCGAGCCGCTGTACCGGTACGTGATGGCCAACACGCTGGCCGGTTTCGACCTCGACCGGGTGGACGGACGGCTCGGCGCGCTGCGCGCGGCGGCTCCGCTGGTGGGCAGCGTGCGCGATTCGTCCCTGGTCAACGGCTACATCCACGAGCTGGCCAAGATGCTCGGCACCGACGTGGACGAGGTGCGCCGCGAGGTAGCGCGGGCCGGGCGGCGCAAGGTGCCGACGCAGGAGCGTCCACGCAATGAGGAGAGGGTGGACGCGCCCGAGCAGCCGGCTTTGGGCCTGCCGATGCCGAACCCGCGGGACCGCTCGCTGGAGGTCGAGCGGGGCACGCTGCGGCTGATCGTGCGGGCGCCCGAGGTGTTCACCGGCGGCTGGAACGACGTGCAGCCCGACGACTTCACCCATCCGGCGTACCGGGCGATCTTCGAAGCCGTCGCCGCAGCCGGCCAGCCGGGCGCGGACTGGCCGCAGCCGGTGGTGCAGGCATCAGCCGACTCGACGGCGGTGCACGTGATCGCGGCCTTGGCGACCGAGCCGTTGCTGCGTCCGGCCAACCCGACGTACGCGGCGGAATATGTGGCCAAGCTGCGACTGCTCAGCGTGTCGCGCGCGATCGCCGCCCTGAAGTCGAAGCTGCAGCGCACCAACCCGATCGACGACCAGGTCAACTACAACCGCATGTTCGCCGTGCTGCTCGACCTGGAGAAGCAGCGGCGCGAGCTCGCAGAAGCGGCGGCCGGCCCGGCGCTGTGAGTACCGGCCCGAGATGGTGGTGGCAATCTGCTGCCTCCTTTGGCATTCGCGGGCAACAACCGTGACAACACCGGGGCGCCATTGTCGTGCCCATGACCGACACCCTGCTCGAGGCCGCCGACGAGATCCGGCTGGCCAAAACGATTGAAGCCGGCCTGCTGGCCGGCGAACTGCTCGCCCGCGCCGACTTCTCGTTCGCGCCGGCTGCCGAGTTGCTGCAGGTGGAGCAACTGGGCCGCGACGCCTGGCAGCAGTTTCTGTTGGCGAACGTCCGGCTGGTGCAGTCGTTCGCCTATCAGGCATCGCGACGCTGCGACGCCGGCCTGGACGAGCTGTTCCAGGAGGGCTTTCTCGGGCTCGCCGAGGCGGTGCAGCGGTGGGATCACGCCGCCGGCTACCGGTTCAGCACCTACGCCGTGCAGTGGATCCGGCGCCGCGTCCTGAATGCCGCCCTGTCGCTCGACCTGGCCGGCCCCGGCTCGGCGCGCACGGCGCAACGGGCGCGCAGCGTCCGGCAGTTGGCCGAAGAGCTGACCGGGCAGCTGCACCGGGTGGCGACCGACGTCGAGGTGGCCGAGTTGCTCGGCCGGTCGTCCACCTGGGTGGCGCGCATGCGGCACCTGCAGCCGTGCGCCCCGCTCGAGCCCGACCTGATCGCCGTCGAGCTGCCGATGCAGGAGTCACCCCGGCGCCTCGACCTGCAGCAGGTGTTGGCCGCCTTGCCCTGGCCCGAGCGCGAGGTGGTACGACGCCGCTTCGGCCTGGACGGCGACGAGCCCCTCAACCAGCGCGCCACCGCCGAGGCGCTCGGACGCTCCCTCAGCACCGTGCGGCGCTGCGAGGCGCGCGCGCTTCGGCGGCTGCGCGTGTGGCTGAGCGACGACCTGGCGGCATAGCTGCCGTCAGCGGGCGGGGCGGCGCGGCTGGCAGTATGGCCGCATGGGCCTTCTCGATCGCGCCGGGCTGCCCTCGGCCGAGTTCCGCAGCCTCGGTGAGGCGGTGGGCGGCCGCGTGCGGGTGCTCGCCTGGGCACGCGGAGACCACGGCCCGGTGGTCGGACTGTCGCAGGCCCTGGCGCTGCGTACCGTGGACGGCTGGCGGTTCGTGCCGTGGCACACCATCGACAGCGGGGGCTGGAACGCCGAGACGGCACGATTGCGCTGGCGGCTGGTCGACGGGGCATCCGATGAGATCACCCTCGACCAACCGGGTTCGCTGCCTGAGCTGTTTCGCGAGCGGGTGGACGCCAGCATCGCGGTGCAGGAGCGATTCGAGCTGCCACGCGGCCGGGCCGCGATCATCGTGGCGCGACGCCGGCTGGACGATGACCATGCCCCGCTGATCTGGTCGTCGACCCAGGTGGGGGGCACGTTCGATGTCGCGCAGAGCGACCAGGCCGAGGCGGAGCTTGCCCGGCTCAAGGCTGAATACGACATCGCGTGAGAGGTCTGGTAACGTGTTTTCTCGCGCCGCGGCGCTGATCCCCTGTAGCTCAATTGGCAGAGCGTCGGACTGTTAATCCGTAGGTTCCTGGTTCGAGTCCAGGCGGGGGAGCCACCTTCAAAAGGCGTTCTGACGAGGTAAAACACCAGTCAGGACGCCTTCTGCTTTTCGGTCGCGGGCAACATGCGGGCAACAGTGGCGGGCCGTCCTCCCAAACGAAGGGAGCACCCCAATGTCCACCACCTACACCCACGATCACGTGTTCGCGGCCGGGGAGGTCGGCTGTGTCGTTTGCCGGTCAGCGCATCGTGAGGATTGCGACTGCGAG
>DAOSUG010000179.1:0-5206 GCA_035378545.1 Micropruina sp.
GGCGAAATCCTTGGCGGCGGTCGCCAAAGAGATGGGCATCACCCACCACCCCGTGCAGGATCTGCTGGTGGTCGGCACGCCTGAGGGTGAGCGGCTGGTGCCCTTCGTGATGGCCCTGGTGCCGGTGGTCGACGTGGCGGGCGGCTTCGTCGAGGTGGCCAACCTGCCCGGGCTGATCGAGCCTCTGAACGCGGACGACGCGGCGGGAGCGGAAGGCGCGGCGGGAGCGGAAGGCGCGGACGACGCGGCGGGAGCGGACGACGCGGACGACGCGGACGACACGGACGACACGGACGACACGGACGACGCGGCGGGAGCGGCCAACTGATGCGCCTCGACATCGTCACGATCTTTCCCGGGTACTTCGCGCCGCTGCAGTTGTCGCTGGTCGGCAAGGCGATTCAGCGCGAACTGGTCACTGTCGGGGTACATGACCTGCGCCGCTGGACCCACGACCGGCACCGCACCGTCGACGACACCCCCTACGGCGGCGGCGCCGGCATGGTGATGAAGCCCGAACCCTGGGGGGAGGCACTGGACGAGCTGCTGCTCGACCCGACACCGACCGACGCCGAGCCGTTGCTGATCGTGCCCACCCCGTCCGGCGAACGCTTCACCCAGGAGTACGCCGCCGAATGGGCGGCCGAGAAGCGGCTGCTCTTCGCCTGCGGACGCTATGAGGGTATCGACGCCCGGGTGGTCGAACACGCCGCCGAGCGCATGCGGGTGCGTGAGGTCAGCCTGGGTGACTACGTGCTGAACGGCGGCGAGGTGGCGGTGCTGGCGATCATCGAAGCGGTGGTGCGGCTGCTGCCGGGCGTGCTCGGCAATCCGGCGTCGCTGGTGGAGGAGTCGCACGCCCCGGGTCACGACCACCTGCTGGAGTACCCGGTCTACACCAAGCCAGAGACCTGGCGCGGGCTCAGCGTGCCGGACGTGCTGTTGTCCGGTCATCACGGCGAGGTCGCGAAGTGGCGCCGGGCGCAGGCCGAGGCGCGGACGCGTGCGCGTCGTCCGGACCTGCTGGCCCCCCCAACCCCCGCCTAACTTTCCAGGGCCCGCGAAGCTTCGCAGGCGGACGATGGTTAGGCGGGGGTTGGGCGATCCCCGCACCGCTCTTCCCCAGGACTCTGGGCCGGTCTAGGGTTACCGACCGTGACCCGGCGACACCCCCGCGACACGGCCCTTCGCCGTTGGTTCCTTCAGACGCAGGGCCAGCCGGAGCCCGAGGGCTTCTACGAGGACGAGAAAGAGGTCGTCGCCCACCACCACACACAGCCCTGGTGGAAGGTGATGTGCCTGACCGGCGTCGACTACTTCTCGACCCTCGGCTACCAGCCCGGCATCGCGGCGCTGGCCGCCGGTGCCCTGTCGCCGATCGCCACCCTGGTGCTGGTGGCCGTCACCCTGTTCGGCGCGCTGCCGATGTACCGACGGGTCGCCGAAGAGAGCCCGCACGGCGACGGCTCGCTGTCGATGCTCGAGCGCCTGCTGAACTACTGGCCGTCCAAGCTGTTGGTGCTCTCACTGCTGGGCTTCGTTGCCACCGGCTTCGTGATCACCATCACCCTCTCGGGCGCGGACGCCGCGGCTCACCTGGTCGAGAACCCCCTGCTGGCGCAGGCGGTGCACGGCTACAACGTGCCGATCACGCTGGGGCTGATCGCACTGCTCGGCGTGGTCTTTCTGATCGGCTTCTCCGAGGCGATCGGTGTGGCCGTGGTGCTGGTGATCGCCTACCTGGGTTTGAGCGCGGTGGTGATCGGCAACGGTCTGGTCGAGGTCGTCCATCACACCGACCGGCTCGCCAACTGGTGGACGGGGCTCGGCAACACCTTCGGCTCCCCGGTGCTGATGGTCGCCGCGGCCATGCTGGTGTTTCCGGCGCTGGCGCTGGGCCTGTCCGGTTTCGAGACCGGCGTGGTGGTGATGCCGCTGGTCAAGGGCGACCCCACCGACACCCCGCAGAATCCGGCCGGACGAATCCGCAACGCCAAGAAGCTGCTCACCGGCGCGGCCGCCATCATGAGCGTGATGCTGATCGGCTCGGCCACCGTCACCACCCTGCTGATTCCCGCGGGCGAGTTCTGGCCGGCGACCACGATCGCCCGCACGGTGAACAGCTCCGATCTGGACGCCGGGCTGGTCACCATGGACATGCCGATGGACGCCCAGGAACGACCGCAGATCGTCACCACCGTGCCACTGCCCGCCGGACGCATCGGCAGGTACACCGTCGACGTCGAGGCGGGCGGCGAAACCGTGACGATGACCGTCACCGAAACCGATCAGGGCGGCGCCACCCTGGTCACGATGAGCAAGCCCGCCGGCGGCGCCAACGGACGTGCCCTGGCCTACCTGGCCCACGAACGGTTGGGCGAGGGGTTCGGCACCGTCTACGACGCGTCCACGATCCTGATCCTTTGGTTCGCGGGAGCATCGGCGATGGCCGGGCTGCTCAACATCGTGCCGCGCTACCTGCCCCGCTACGGCATGGCGCCGGAGTGGGCCCGCTCGACGCGTCCGCTGGTGGTGGTGTTCACGCTGGTCGCCGCGGTGGTCACCATCGCCTTTCAGGCCAGCGTCGACCGGCAGGCGGGCGCCTACGCCACCGGCGTGCTGGCCCTGATGACCTCGGCCGCCTTCGCCGTGTTCCTGGCCGAGTTGCGGCGCCGGCACCGGTGGGCGGCGGTCGGCTTCGCCGTGGTCTGCGCGATCTTCGTCTACACCACGGTGATCACCATCGCGGAGCGTCCCGAGGGCCTGTTGATCGCGGCCATCTTCATCGCGACGATCCTGTTCTTCTCGGCCATGTCGCGCGTGGTGCGCAGTACCGAGTTGCGGGTCAACCACGTGATCCTCGAACCGCAGGCCGAGGCGATCTTCGCGCGCTGGGCCGCCGCGCATCCGGGCCCGTTGCGGTTCATCTCCAACAAGCTGGACGCCGGTGACCGCGCCGAGTACGACGCCAAGGAGTTGGACGTCCGGGCCGCCACCCACCTGGGCAAGAAGAAGTCCGCGATCTTCCTCGAGGTCGAGGTGGCGGACGCCAGCGAGTTCGCCGCCGACGTCCGAGTGGGGGGCGAACTGGTCGGACGGCACGCCGTGCTGCGGGCCAGGGGAGTGGCCGTGCCCAACACGCTGGCCGCGATCATGCTGCACGTCGCTCGCATGACCGAGCAGCCACCGCACATCTATTTCGCCTGGTCCGAGCGGGGTCCGGCCGAGAACGTGATGCTGTTCCTGATGGGCGGCGGGGGCGACATCGCACCGCTGACCCACGAGATCCTGCGCGTCGCCGAGCCCGATGAGAGCAAGCGTCCCCAGGTGCACGTGGGCGGTTGAGGAACCGCGCCGAGCCCTCCGCCCACCCCAGCAGCAGGCAGGGTTCGGATCGGTGGGCCGGGCTGAGCCCAGCTCACCGATCTGCGTCTACTGCGCGCCCCGTTCGGGCGCCCCGGCCGCGCCGGCGCGTGCCAGCCGCCGCGCCACCTGCAGGCCGCGAGGACGAACACGGACAGCAGCGCGAGCCACCGCCGCTTCCTCCACCCCTGTTCGGCGTGGACTCCCTGTTCGGCGTGGACTCCCTGGTCGACCTGGTTGCGATCGCTCTCCAGACGCCCACCTGGACGTTCCTCGCCGGCCGGTCAGCGTTTCGGTTCGTGTTTCCTCCGTGGGAGGAGGTTCACTGGAGCAGTGAACCGCACCGCCCCTGGCCTTCTGACCGCTTTCGCCTGTGCACTTGCCATGCTCGCCGGCTGCTCGCAGACCCAACCTGCCGCGGCACCGTCCGGTACCGCCGAGGGGCCCACGGCCGCGGCGACGTCCAGCGCCACCGGCGCACCCTCGACCACGGCCACCGCGCCGGCCGGGTCCGCCAGCCCGAGCCCCAGCGAGCCGGCCAAGGTCGATTGCACCAAGCTCAAGTGCGTGGCCCTGACCTTCGACGACGGGCCGGGGCCGAAGACCCCGACGCTGCTGGCCACCCTGGTCAAAGAGAAGGTGCCGGCCACGTTCTTCATGGTCGGGCAGATGGTCAAGCAGCACCCCGATACGTCCAGGCAGATCGCGCAGACGCCCGGCATGACCGTGGGCAACCACACGATGACCCATCCGAACCTGAGGCTGATCGGCATCGCGAAGGCGACCCGCGAGATGACCGACAATACGAAGCTGATCGCCAAGGTCACCGGGGTCAAGGTGCGCTTCATGCGTCCGCCCTATGGCTCGCACAACAGTGCCACCGACGCGGTGGCGAAGAAGCTCGGCCAGGCCGTGGTCAACTGGAGCGCGGGGGCCCTCGACTGGCAGTACAACACGCCCGCGAAGATCGTGGACGTCACGCTGCCGCAGATCGCGCCCGGCGCGATCGTGCTCGCCCACGACATTCATCCGTGGACGATCGAGGCGGTTCCGACCCTGATCAAGAAGCTGCGCGCCAAGGGCTACACGCTGGTCAGCCTGGACGACATTCTGCGCAATCCTCGTGCCGGAAATACGTATTCACGCGGGCTGCACTGACCAATCGCCGAGACCTGCCGTCTCAGCCACAAGTTCTTCTGCGTTTGGGCCGACGAGGCCCTGGCAACCGGATTAAGGTGGCTGCGTGGCGACGACAACACTTTCCCCGCGTGCGCGGGCCGTCCGCTCATCCGTGGCGATGAAGGCCCTGATGGCGGTCACCGGTCTGATCATGATCGGCTTCCTACTGATGCACATGTACGGCAACCTCAAGGTCTTCATGGGTGCCGAGGCATTCGACCATTACGCCCACTGGCTCAAGGGCGACATCCTCTACCCGCTGATCCCGTCCGGCTGGTTCATCTGGATCTTCCGGGCCTTCATGCTGGCGGCGATCGTGCTGCACGCCGGCTCGGCGTGGCATCTGGCCCGCAAGGCCAGGATCGCGGCCGGTCCCAAGTACGTCCACAAGAAGACGCTGCAAGAGACCTACGCCGCCCGCACCATGCGCTGGGGCGGCGTCATCCTGGCGACCTTCCTGGTCTTTCACCTGCTGCAGTTCACCGCGCAGGTGATCAAGACCGGCTGGAACAGCGGCGCCGGCCCCTACGACATGTTCGTGGTGTCGTTCCAGCAGTGGTGGCTGGTGCTGGCCTACGCGTTGTGGATGGTGACCGTCTGCATGCACATCCGGCACGGGTTCTGGAGCGCCTTCGCCACCCTCGGCGCGAACACCTCGGCGACG
>DAOSUG010000180.1:0-5205 GCA_035378545.1 Micropruina sp.
GAAGTTCGCCGAGGCGACGCCGAACATTCCGCAGCAGATACTGCTGCGCGGCCGCAATACCGTCGGCTACACCCCCTACCCGCTCAAGGTGACCAACGCCTTCGTCCATGAGGCGGCGCGCACCGGCTGCGACATCTTCCGGATCTTCGACGCGCTGAACAACATCGACCAGATCCGGCCGGCGATCGAGGCGGTGCGCGAGACCGACCACGGGGTGGCCGAGGCGGCGATCTGCTACACCGGCAACCTGACCAGCCCGTCCGAGACGCTCTACACCCTCGACTACTACCTGCACTTCGCCGAGCAGCTCGTGAACGCCGGGGCGCACATTCTGGCGATCAAGGACATGGCCGGGCTGCTGCGGGCACCGGCCGCGGCGAAGCTGGTCACCGCGCTGCGCGAGCGCTTCGACCTGCCCGTGCACCTGCACACCCACGACACCGCGGGCGGCCAGCTGGCCACCCTGCTGGCGGCGATCAATGCCGGCGTCGATGCCGTGGACGCGGCCTCGGCGGCCTGGGCGGGCACCACCTCCCAGGTCTCGATGTCGGCGCTGATCGCCGCAACGGACGACACCGAGCGGGCCACCGGGCTGTCACTGATGGCCGCCACCGACCTGGAGCCCTACTTCGAGGCCGTCCGGTTGCTGTACGCGCCGTTCGAGTCGGGGCTGCCCGGCCCGACCGGACGGGTCTACCTGCACGAGATTCCGGGCGGTCAGCTGAGCAACCTGCGGCAGCAGGCGATCGCGCTGGGGCTCGGGCACCGGTTCGAGGCGATCGAGAACATGTACGCCGCGGCGAACCGCATTCTCGGCAACATCGTCAAGGTCACCCCATCGTCCAAGGTGGTGGGCGATCTGGCGCTGGCATTGGTCGGGGCCAACGCCGACCCCGCCGACTTCGAGGCCAACCCGGGCCGCTACGACATTCCGGCGTCGGTGATCGGCTTTCTGGGCGGCGAGCTGGGCGATCCGCCCGGCGGCTGGCCTGAACCGTTCCGCACCAAGGCGCTGGCCGGACGCACGATCAAGCCGGTCGAGACCGAGCTGTCGGCCGAGGACGAGGCCGCCCTGGCCGCCGAACCGCGGCGCACGCTGAACCGGCTGCTGTTCCCCGGCCCGACCAAGGACTACGAGGACGCGGTGGACGAGTTCTCCGAGCTCTCGGTGCTCGCCACCCGGGAGTTTCTGCACGGGCTGAGCGTGCATCAGGAGCACGAGGTCGAGATCGAGCGGGGCAAGAAGCTGCTGCTGGGTCTCGAGGCGATCGGCCAGCCGGACGAGCGCGGCTACCGCCAGGTGGTCTGCTCGATCAACGGGCAGATGCGGATGGTCTCGGTGCGCGACCACGCGGCGGAGTCGCACGTGGTCACCCGCGAGCGTGCGGACGCGTCCAAGCCCGGCCAGGTGCCGGCGCCCTTCGCCGGCGTGGTCACGCTCACGGTGGCCGAAGGCGACGAGGTGACGGCCGGCCAGCCGGTGGCCACCATCGAGGCGATGAAGATGGAGGCCGCCATCACCGCACCGGTGGCCGGCACCGTCGAGCGGCTGGCGATCGGCCACGCGCAGGCGGTCGAGGGCGGTGACCTGCTGCTGGTGATCGGCTGAGCGCCCAACCCCCGCCTAACCATCGTGCGCCTGCGAAGCTTCGCAGGCGCACGATGGTTAGGCGGGCGTTCGCAGCGGCCACGTAAGCTGGACCGGTTCGCACGCGAGAGGGGGGCTCACGAGTGGCCGGCAGTAACGAGGGGTCGTCCAGCGAGACGGCGCCGGACAGTGCATTCGACGACCTACTGCACGAGCAGGCCTCGGCCGCGAAGCCTCGTCGCAAGGGGTTGCGGCGTGGGCTGATCGTGCTGGGGTGCCTGCTGGTCGCCATGATCGTGGCGGCGGGGTCGTTGCTGGGCTGGGGTATCGGGCAGCTCAACGCGGTGAAGCGTGAACCCGGCCTGCTGCCGTCCGGACGGACCACGCTCGACCCGAGCCAACTGGTGAACAAGCCGGTCAACTTTCTGCTGCTCGGCTCGGACTCGCGCGGCGAGGATCGCGGCCGCTCCGACGTGATGATGCTGGTGCACGCCGACCCCAACCGCGGCGCGCTGTACCTGATTTCGCTGCCGCGCGACCTGTGGGTACCGATTCAGGGGCACGGCACCAACAAGATCAACGCCGCCTACTCATGGGGCGGTGCGCCGCTGGCGGTGCAGACCGTCGAGCAGTTGCTGCAGATCCGCATCGACAATGTGGCGCTGACCGACTTCGAGGGGTTCTTCAACCTGATCGACGACCTGGGTGGCGTCACGGTGTTCAACGAGAACCCGTCGGCCAACCTGGGGTTCACTTTTCCGCGCGGTGACATCAAGCTGACCGGGGCGTCCGCGCTGGCCTTCGTGCGCGAGCGCTATGCGCTGCCCCGCGGTGATTTCGACCGGGCCGAGCGGCAGCGGCTGGTGGTGAAGGCGATCGTCGACAAGCTGGCCAGCAAGGGCACGCTGACCGATCCGGGCAAACTGGTGGCGGTGATCAACCGGCTCTCGAAGTCGGTGACCGTGGACGATACCCTCACCAACGACCGCATTCTGACGCTGGTGAAGGACCTGCAGATCACCTCGGGCGAAGACATCCGACAACTGCAGGTTCCGACCGCCGGTTTCGGAACGTCCAAGGCGGGTGCGTCGTACGTGAAGGTGGACGAGGCGGGCATGAAGCGGCTGTCCGAGGCCCTGAACAACGGCACGATGAGCACCTATCAGCCCTAGTGAAGGGTTTGTTCAACGCACGATCGGTCGGTTGAGCCCGTCGAAACCGTTGCACGAGGTCTTCACCAGCGGCGTGTCCGTCATCGCGGGTTTGCCCCTGGATCTCGGCGCGCGCAGAGGTCTCGGCGTGTCCCGGGATGACGAGGGCTCGACGTGTCTGGGAAGTGCTGATAAACGCACGATGCGATGGTTGAGCCTGTCGAAGCCCGCCTCGCACACGTCTCGACAGGCTCGTCCAGCGAGAGGATCGGTGGAGCCGGGCTCAATCGACAGGTTGGGGCAGCAGCGAGTCCACGA
Source organism: Micropruina sp. (assembly GCA_035378545.1). Lineage (GTDB taxonomy): Bacteria > Actinomycetota > Actinomycetes > Propionibacteriales > Propionibacteriaceae > Micropruina. The sequence continues at coordinate 3,058 of DAOSUG010000180.1, forward strand.
GTTGCCGCAGCACCCGCAGTTGACTGCGCATGTGACCGGGGTCACCGGTGGCCCGGCACAGAATGAAGGCACCCTCGAAGGTCACGAAGACGTGGTCGGCCAGCGCCGCCGGGTCGGTCGGACCCTCGTCGGGCATGGCGTCGCGCAGTAGCGCGACCAGGCCCTCGCGCCAGGCCTCGATGGCCCGGACGATCTCGGCCGAGGTGCCGCGGTCGACCAGTTCACGCTCGGTCAGCACCGACACGTACAGGCAACTGCTCTGGGCCGCCATGATCTGATCGCCGGAGTCCTCGAAGACGCGCAGAAACTGCAGCACCCGCTCGCGCGGATCGCCGGTCGCGCCGGTGACCTCGGCCACGGCGGCGTCCAGATGAGCGATGTCGGCCGCGACGTAGCGGTTGACCAGGGCGCGCGCGAGGTCGTCCTTGCTCGCGAAGTGGTGGAAGAACGAGCCCTTGCTCGAGTGGGCCTCGGCGATCACCCGGTCAACCGACGTGGCGGCGTAGCCGTTGTCGATCACGAGGCGCTCGGCGGCTTCCAGGATGCGTTCCCGGGTCGGGGCTCCATTGCGTGGCACGAACCCCTTGTTACCAGACCGGACGGTCTGATACAACTGGACCACTCAGTCTAGACCAAGCGGTCTGGTACGACGAAGGAGGGGTCGCATGAACCGCACGCACCTGCTGGATCGCCCGGGCGGCTATGTCACCGACGGCGGCATGGAGACCGACCTGATCTTTCACCACGGCGTGGATCTGCCGCAGTTCGCCGCCTTTCCGTTGCTCGACGATCCGGACGGACGACGGCTGCTGCGGGACTACTACGACGGCTACGCCCGGATCGCGGCGCACGCCGGGGCCGGACTGCTGCTCGAGACTCCTACCTGGCGGGCCAATCCCGACTGGGGTGCCCGGGTCGGCTACGACGCGGCGGCGCTGGTCCGGGTGAACGCCGCGGCCGTCGCCTTCGTCCGCTCGATCGCGGACGACTGGAACGACCGAGTGCCCGAGATTCGGTTGGTCGGCATGGTGGGACCCCGGGGCGACGGGTATCAGGCGGCGCGGCACGATCCCGAGCAGGCCGCGGTCTATCACCAGGCGCAGGTGCGTGCCTTCGCCGAGGCGGGCGCCGACCTGGTCAACGCCTACACCCTGACCGGGCCCGAGGAGGCGATCGGAGTGGTCCTGGCTGCCCGAAGGGCCGGAATCGCGGCCGGTGTGGCGTTCACCGTCGAAACCGACGGCCGGCTACCCGACGGCACCGCCCTCGCCGAGGCCATTCGCGTGGTCGACGCGGCGTGCGCGCCGGCGTACTACGGCATCAACTGCGCCCATCCGGCGCACATCGCCCAGGGGCTGGACCACGCCGGTCCCTGGCGCGAGCGGATCGCCATGGTGCGGGCCAACGCGTCCGAGCGCAGCCATGCCGAACTCGACGAAAGCGTCGAACTGGACGACGGCGACCCGGCCCGCTGGGCCGTGGAGCTTCGGGCGCTGCACCACCTGCTGCCGGGGCTGCGGGTGCTGGGCGGGTGTTGCGGCACCGACGCTCGGCATGTGGCGGCCGCTTGGCATCAATGGTGATACCAATGCCGCCTTGGCGGACGATGTCCGTTGCCACCCGCCGCACGCTCGGGCTAGCGTCGGGCAACGATCCATCCAGGGCGGCCGAGGTTGCCGCCGGGAACGCTGGAGGTAGTCGATGTTCTCCGACCGAATCGGGTGTGGCCCGTGGTGTCGTACTGATTGCTGTTGTTGTCGCTGACCAGTACCCACCAGCCCTCGCCATCACCTCGATTCACCTGGAGAAACCTCATGACCATCACCGCGCCCGCGGCCGCTTCGCCGCACCTTCACGCACCCGACCCGGCCCTGTCCCGACTGCTGCAACGGGTCGTCCACGATCGCGACAGCTGGCAACCGCTGATCCGGTTCGGCGTCGCCGAACGCTACTGGGCCCGCATCCACGTGCCGGAGGACGTGGACGTCTGGCTGCTCACCTGGACCACTGCGCAGGGCACGGAACTGCATGACCACGGCACGTCCGAGGCGGCGTTCAGCGTGATCAGCGGGGTGCTGAGCGAAACCCGCGTGCGCGACGGCGAACTGATCGTGCACGAGCGCACGCCCGGTGCGGTGGTGCCGGTGC
>DAOSUG010000181.1:0-5172 GCA_035378545.1 Micropruina sp.
GCCTTGCGCTGCGGCGCGGCCAATCCTTCCTTGTCGATGGTGGCCTGGATGGCCCGGGTTTCGGTTCCGGCTGGTTCCTTGATGTAGCGGGTGCTGCTGACTGCCCGCCCGTTGTTGGGGTCGAAAGCAGTGCTGGTGAGTTGCGTGGTGCCGGCCAGGTCAGCGGTGGCGGTGACCCTGTCGAGAGCGTCGTAGGTGTAGCTGACGCCCTTGTTGCGAGCATCCTTGACCGTGGCGGGCAGGTCGAGCGCATTGTAGGTCTTGGTTGATGTGCCCTTGTCAGGGTCGGTCGCGGTGAGCTGGTTGCCTTGCACGTCATAGGTGTAGGACCACTTGTTGCCCTTCGGGTCCGTCATGGACGCGAGATAGCTGGCGGGTGTGTAGGTGTAGGTGGTGGTCGAATCCGACGCCAGATGCTGGGTCAGCTTGGTGGTGCGGCCCTTGATGTCGGTCGTTGTGGTGCTGGCGGGCGCACCGTGGGGTGGGGTCACCTTGATCGTGTTGCCGCCATAGACGGAGCTGGTCTGCCACAGGAAGTCGTTGCCCGAGTACGTCTGCTGAGCAAGCTGAGGTTCACCCCAAACCTATAGACCTGCGTCGAGGGCCGGGGGCACGCTTTTGACAGCCATTGGCGATATTCTTGCGAAAATGCACACAAGGACCTGTTCAGGCCTCACGTCATGACGGATGAACGCGTGGGCCCGGCCGTCGCGACCTCTCTGGTGCTGACCCTGGCTCTGCAGAGCGCCGTACCGCCGTTCGCCACCGACACCTACACCCCGGCGTTTCCCCACGTGGTGGCCGAGTTGTCGACCACGGCCGGCGCCGTGGGTCTCACCCTGACGGCGTTCTTTCTGGGCATGGCGCTGGGGCAGTTGGTCGGCGGCCCGCTCTCGGACCGGCACGGGCGCCGCCGTCCGATGCTGATCGGAGGCCTGCTCTGCACGCTGGGCGCGGTCGGGTGCGCGCTCGCTCCGTCCATCGGGTTTCTCATCGTCTTTCGGGTGCTGCAGGGCTTCGGTGGCGGAGTCGCGTCCGTGGTCGCCCGCGCAGTGGTGGTCGACGTGGCCCACGGCGACGCCCTGGCCAAGGTGATGTCGATCATGATGGCGCTGGGCGGGCTGGCCCCCATGGTGGCGCCGGTGGTGGGCGGTGCCGTGCTGACCCTGGGCGGCAGTTGGCGCGCGGTGTTCTGGGTGCTGGTCGCCCTCGGCGTCGCGATGCTGGCGACCGCCTACGTGTTCGTGCCCGAATCGCTGCCACCCGAGAACCGGCGCGGAGGCGAACTGCGCGAACTCAGCGCGGGCCTGCTGAAGGTCGTGCGGCTGCCGGTCTTCGTCGGCTACACCCTCACCGCCGCCCTGTCGGGCTTCACCATGATGGCCTACATCGCGAACTCGTCCTATGTGCTGCAGCAGCAGAAGGGCATGGCGCCGATGCCGTTCGCTCTGTTCTTCGCTGCGACCGCCGGCACGCAGGTGCTGCTGTCGCTGGTGAACGCCCGGCTGGTCGGACGTTTCCGTCCGCGCACGTTGGTCGGCTTCGGGCTGGCGGGATCCGCCGCCGCCGTCGCGATTCTCGCGATCGCCGTGTTCGCCCTCGATACGCCGCTGCTGCTGACCTGTGCGGGCTTCATGATTCTGATGGCGATGCAGGCCTTCATCTTCGGAAACGCCAGCGCACTGGCGGTCGCGCAGGCGCCGGAGGTGGCCGGGGCGGCGTCCGGGGTGCTCGGCGTGGTGCAGGCGATCGCCATGGCGGTCTCGGCACCCCTGGCCAGCCTCGGTGGCGCGACCACGGCGACGCCGATGATCTGGGTGATGCTGGCCGGCGTCGCCGGGGCGATCACGGCCTACCTGATCGTGTCCCGTTCGCCGGGCTACCCGAGCAGGTCAAGCCTCGGCACGCCCCAGTAGGCGGCGAGCTGGTCACGCCGGTGCGCCGCGTCCCAGCCGGTCAGCGGTGGGATCAGGCGTGCGGCGGCCGGTGCCGCGTCCGGTTCTTCGATGGCCAGGTGGGTTGCGCCGGGTCAGCACGTCGAGCAGGCCTGGACGCCTTCGCCGGCCGATTACGGCCCTACAGCGACAACCGCGCCTTGACGACCTCGACCAGCCGCTCGGCGATCGCCTGGGCCTGCTCACGGGTGCCGGCCTCGACCATCACCCGGACCAGCGGTTCGGTGCCGGACGGGCGCAGCAGCACCCGTCCGGTGTCGCCCAACTCACGCGATGCCGCGGTGACCGCCTGCTGCAGCACCGGGTCGAGTCCGGCGCGCACCTTATTGACGTTGGGCACGTTGATCATCACCTGCGGCAACTGGGTCATCACCGAGGCCAGGTCGGCCAGCGTTCGTCCGGTACGGGCCATGCGGGCGGCCAGATGCAGCGCCGTCAGCACGCCGTCGCCGGTGGTGGCGAACTCGCTCATGATCACGTGCCCGGACTGCTCACCACCGAGCGTGAAGCCGTTGGCGTTCATGGATTCGAGCACGTAGCGGTCGCCGACCTTGGCCTGGTCGACCCGGATGCCGTGGGCGCGCATCGCCAGAATGAAGCCGAGGTTGCTCATCACGGTGGCGACCACCGTGTCGCTGTGCAGCGCGTGGTTCTCTTTCATCGCCAGCGCCAGAATCGCGAGGATCTGATCGCCGTCAACGATCCGGCCCGTCGCATCGACGGCGAGGCAACGGTCGGCGTCGCCGTCCAGACCGATGCCCAGGTCGGCGCCGTGCTCGAGTACCGCGGCCTGCAGTGACTCCAGGTGTGTCGAGCCGCAGTTCTCATTGATGTTGAGGCCGTCCGGCCAGGCATGCAGCGGAATCACCACAGCACCCTGCGCGTCGAAGGCGGCCAGCGCGGTGAGCGAGGCCGCACCGTTGGCGGTGTCGATCACCACCTTGAGCGGAGCCAGCGACGAATCGGCACCCAGGCTCGCCACCAGGTGGGCGATGTAGCCCTCGACCGCCCCGATATCGTCACGGACGCGTCCGACATCGGCGCCGGTGGGCCGCGTCCATTCGTCGCCGAGGCGTTGCTCGATGGCGTCCTCGACGACGTCGTCGAGCTTGACCCCGCCGCGGGCGAAGAATTTGATGCCGTTGTCGGGCATCGGATTGTGGCTCGCCGAGAGCATGACGCCCAGGTCGGCGTCCAGAGCGCCGGTGAGGTAGGCCACGCCGGGCGTCGGAATGACGCCGAGCCGCACCACGTCGACGCCGGCCGATGCCAACCCGGCCACCACGGCCGCTTCGAGAAACTCACCGGAGGCCCGGGTGTCCCGTCCGACGACCGCGAACGGCCGACGACCCTCGAACACGCCCGCCTCGCCCAGCACGTGGGCGGCGGCGACGGCGAGATCGAGGGCCAGTTCGGCGGTCAGCTCGGCGTTGGCTCGGCCTCGGACACCATCGGTGCCGAACAGGCGTGCCATACGCCGATCAGCGCTTGCTGTACTGCGGCGCCTTGCGGGCCTTCTTGAGACCGGCCTTCTTGCGCTCCTTCACCCGGGCATCGCGGGTGAGCAGGCCGGCCTTCTTCAGGGCCGGACGGGAGGCCTCGGCATCCACTGCGTTGAGCGCGCGGGCGATGCCGAGACGCAGGGCACCGGCCTGGCCGGTGACCCCGCCGCCGACGATCTTGGCGATCACGTCGTAGCTGCCGGCGACCGCTGCAGTCTCGAAGGGCTCGTTGACGGTCTGCTGGTGCAGCTTGTTCGGAAAGTACTCCTCCAGCGTGCGGCCGTTGACCTTCCACTGGCCCGTGCCAGGGGTGAGGCGGACGCGCGCGATGGCCTCCTTGCGACGGCCGGTGGCATCGGCGGCGCCGATCACGGCGGGCCGAACGCCCGGGGCGGCGGACGAGGGCACGGCTTCGGCGCGGTAGGCGATCTCGCGGTCACCCTCGGTGAACGGGGCGAGGTCCTCGGTGGTCTCGACGGTCTCGACGGTCTCGGTCACTGTGCTTCCTTCGGCTCTCACTGAGCGATCTGGGTGATCTGGTACGGCTGCGGCTGCTGCGCGGTGTGCGGATGCTCAGGACCCGAGTACACCTTCAGCTTCTTGATCAGCTGGCGGCTCAGCTTGTTCTTGGGCAGCATGCCCCACACGGCGCGCTCGACGGCGTTGCGCGGGTCGGTGGCCAGCAGCTCGCCGTACGGAACGGCCTTCAGGCCACCCGGACGACCGGAGTGCCGGTACGCCATCTTGTTGGTGCGCTTGCTGCCGGTCAGCGCGATCTTGGACGCGTTGACGACGATCACGAAGTCACCGGTGTCGAGATGCGGAGCGAACTGTGCCTTGTGCTTGCCGCGCAGCAGGGTGGCGGCCGTGACGGCGAGGCGCCCGAGAACGACATCGGAGGCATCGATCACATGCCAGTTACGGGTGACCTCACCCGACTTGGGGCTGTACGTAGACACGCTCGTGGACCACTTCCAGTTGATAACAGTTTGTCGGCAGTGCGGGATCTGCCAGAACAGACCTCAGCGCAACAGCGATTCAGATTACCTGCCGGGGCTGGGTCGGGTCAAAACGACGGCCGGACGGGGCCGCCCCGCACCCGGCTCGCGCCGACATCACAGCGGCTGCACAGTGCGGTCCCAGTGCGACGCCAGCCCGTCCGCGCATCGTCTCTTGGGTGACCACCTCGACGATCGACTCACCCGCGAACGAAGCCCGCTCCCCCGGGCCTCCCGCCGCCGACACCCCGGCGGCCACGACACCAGAGCGCGGACCCTCCACCCTGGTGCGGCGCGCTTCGCTCACGCTCACCCTGCTGGCCGTGCTGGCCCTCTACACCTGGAACCTCGCCGCCTCCGGCTACGCGAACTCCTTCTACTCCGCGGCCGCACAGGCCGGCGCCGAGTCGTGGAAGGCCTTCTTCTACGGCTCCCTGGACGCCGGTAACTCGATCACCGTCGACAAGACCCCGGGCGCGTTGTGGCTGATGGCCCTGTCGGTGCGCCTGTTCGGGCTCAGCTCGTGGAGCATCCTGATGCCCCAGGCGCTGCTCGGCGTCGCCTCGGCGTGGATCCTGTACGGCACCGTCCGACGCTCGCTCGCCGGCCCCCTCGGCAAACGCCTGAATGATGCCGTGACCAGCCGGGACGCCGCGCTCGAACCGATCTCGGCGACCCGTGCGCACTGGGCCGGCATCGTCGCGGCGTTGGCCTTCG
>DAOSUG010000182.1:0-5163 GCA_035378545.1 Micropruina sp.
GGGCACGAACAACATCGACTTCCGCTCGCGTCCGCACAGCGCGGAGGAGGCCGCCTTCCTGGCCAACCGGGTGGCGGGCCGCGCGCTCGATACCGACACCCTCAGCTACACCGCGCTGCAGGGCGCCAAACAGGTGATCCTGGTCGCCTTCGAGCCCGAAGAAGAGGCCGCGATGGTCTTTCTGCGGCTGCGCAAGGCGGTGCGCAAGAACGGGCTCAAGGTGGTGAGCGTCGCGCCGTACGCGTCCAACGGTTCGGTGAAGCTGAACGCCGAGTTGGTCGCGACCGTGCCGGGCACCGAGCCTGAGGTGCTGGCCGGGCTGAGCGCCGACGCCGACACGATCGTGCTGGTGGGCGAGCGGGCAGCGGCGATTCCCGGCGCGCTCACCGCCGCCGCCGACTTCGCAGAGCGCACCGGGGCGCGGCTGGGCTGGATCCCGCGCCGTGCCGGTGACCGCGGCGCCGTCGAGGCGGGGTGCCTGCCCAATCTGTTGCCGGGCGCGCGTCCGGCCGGTGAGGTGCTGGCCCGGGTCGACGTGCAGGCCGCCTGGGGTGTGGACGGCCTGCCGACACTGCCCGGCCTGGACGCCGACGCCCAGCTCGCCGCCGCGGCCCGTGAAGGCCTCGCGCTGGTGGTGGCCGGCATCGAGCCGTCCGACTTCACCAACGCGGCCGAGGTGCGCGAGGGGTTGGAGGCCGCACCGTTCGTGGTCAGCCTCGAACAGCGCCTCTCCGAGGTGACCGAGCGTGCCGACGTGGTGTTCCCGATCGCCCTGATCGAGGAGCGTCCCGGGCATTTCATGAACTGGGAGCACCGGCGCGGCCGCGTCAACACCGTGATCGAGCAGCCCAACCAGCCGATGACCGACCTGCGGGTGCTGGCCGCGCTGGCCGAGGCGCTGGGCCGTCCGCTGGGCATCCGTACCGCCCGGCAGGCCCTGACCGAGCTGGACGAACTCGGCGTCTGGGACGGCGAGCGGCAGCCGCTGGCCCGCACCCGCGGCGTCGCGGCCCCGGCCCCGGACGAACTGGCCCTGGCCACCTGGCGTGAACTGATCGACGGCTCGCGCGGCAACGACAACGAGCCGGCGCTGCTGGCCACGGCCAAGGCCGTCGTGGCACGCACCTCGCCCGAGGTGGCGGACGCGCACGGGCTGAGCGACGCAGTGACCATCGCCGGTAACGGCGGCTGGCTCACCCTTCCGCTCGAGATCGTGCCCGGCATGGCGCCCGACACGGTGTGGGTGCCCACCCACGCGCCCGGTACGCCGCTGTCGGAGTTGGGCCTGGTGCACGGCGACAGCGTCACGGTCAGCTCGCCGGCTGCGGCGCTCGACCGAGGCGACGGCTTCGATCGCGGTGAGGGAGGCGTGGCATGATTCCGCTCGATCTTTCGTTGTTCGGCACCGACCCGTGGTGGCTGGTGCTGCTCAAGGTCGTGGTGCTGTTCGTGGTGCTGCTGGTCTGGACGATCTTCAACGTCTGGTACGAGCGGCGCCTCGTGGGCAAGATGCAGCATCGGCTCGGCCCCATCATGAACGGCCCGTTCGGCCTCGGCCAGGCCCTGGCCGACGGCATGAAGCTGCTGATCAAAGAGGACTTCCGGCCCAAGTCGGCCGACCGGGTGCTGTTCACGCTCGCGCCGCTGATCGCCGGCACCGCCGCCTTCTCGGCGTGGGCGGTGATTCCCTTCGGCGGCGAGGTCGAGATCTTCGGGGTACGCACCCGGCTGCAGGGCACCGACCTGCCGATCTCGGTGCTGGTGATCCTGGCGGTCGCCTCGGTGGGCATCTACGGCTTCGTGCTGGCCGGGTGGTCGTCCAACTCGCCCTATTCGCTGCTGGGTGCGCTACGTTCCACCGCGCAGATGATCAGCTACGAGCTCAGCATGGGCCTGGCCCTGGTCGCGGTGTTCCTGTACAGCAAATCGATGTCAACCTCCGAGATCGTGGCCGCCCAGGGGCAGCCACTGCTGATCTTCGGTCACGACATCGGCCTGCAGGGTTGGTACTTCGCGTTGCTGCTGCCGTCGTTCGTGGTCTATGTGATCTCGATGGTGGGCGAAACCAACCGGGCGCCCTTCGACCTGCCCGAGTGCGAATCGGAGCTGGTCTCGGGCTACCTCACCGAGTACAGCGGCTTTCGCTACGCCACCTACTTTCTCGCCGAGTACATCAACATGGCCACCGTGTCGGCCGTCGCCACCACGCTGTTCCTGGGCGGCTACCACGCGCCGTGGCCGATCAACTGGCTGATCCCGGCGATGGACCAAGGCTGGTGGGGTCCGCTGTGGTTCGTGCTCAAGGTGCAGTTGCTGATCTCGCTGTTCGTGTGGCTGCGCGGCACCCTGCCCCGGTTCCGCTACGACCAGTTCATGAACCTGGGCTGGAAGTGGCTGATTCCGATCTCGCTGGTGTGGGTGATGCTGATCGCCACCTTCCGCATCGCACGGGCCACCGGCTGGTTGAGCAACCCGCTGGTGATCGGCGGCACCCTCGTCGTGGTGCTGGCGTTGTTCGCGATCTGGTGGCTGCTCGACCGTGAACCCGAGCCCGCGCTGCCCGACGACAGCGGCACCTTCGACGCCTTCGCCGGCGGGTACCCGGTGCCGCCGATGCCGGGCCAGAAGCTGCCGGAGTTGGCCGATGTGGTGCCCTCGAAGCTCGATGCCGAAAGGACGGACGCCTGATGGCCTCGTTCGCAGATCAGTGGGCCGGTTTCGGCGTCACGTTCCGCACCATGTTTCGCAAGACGTTCACCCAGGGCTACCCCGAGAAGGGCAAGGTCAAGGTCACCGCACCCCGGTTCCATGGCCGGCACCAGCTGAACCGCTGGCCCGACGGGCTGGAGAAGTGCGTCGGCTGTGAGTTGTGCGCCTGGGCCTGTCCGGCGGACGCCATCTACGTCGAGGGTGCCGACAACACCGAGGACGCCCGGTTCTCTCCCGGCGAGCGCTACGGCTCGGTGTACCAGATCAACTACCTGCGCTGCATTCTGTGCGGGCTGTGCATCGAGGCGTGCCCCACCCGGGCGCTGACCATGACCAACGAGTTCAAGCTCGGCGACACCACCCGCGAGAAGATGATCTACACCAAGGACCGGCTGCTCGCTCCGCTGCTGCCCGGCATGGAGGCGCCGCCGCATCCGCGCCGGCTCGGCGACGACGAGCGCACCTACTTTCTCGGGCTGCCGAAGACCGGCACCCCCGACACCCGCACCTCGGACGTGACGGCGGGTGAGGGCCGATGAACGTCGTGTTCTGGATCTGCGCGCCGCTGATGGTGCTCGGTGGCCTCGGGCTGATCCTGTTCCGCAAGGCGGTCTATTCCGCGCTGTCGCTGGCCCTGACCATGGTGTGCCTGGCCGTGCTGTACGCCTCGCTCGAGGCTCCGTTCCTGTTCGCGATCCAGATCATCGTCTACACCGGCGCGGTGCTGATGCTGTTCCTGTTCGTGCTGATGATGGTCGGCGTCGACACCCCCGATTCGATCGTCGAAACCATCAAGGGGCAGCGCATTCTCGCCGCACTGGGTGCGCTGGGGCTGCTCGGCCTGATGGTGTTCAGCATCGGAGGGGCGATCACCACCCCGTCCGACGGCATGGCGGGCGCCACCGAAGCGGCCGGCGGCAACGTGCAGGGCGTCGCCCAGTTGCTGTTCGGACGCTACGTGTGGGTGTTCGAGCTCACCTCGGCGCTGCTGATCACCGCCGCGGTCGGGGCCATGCTTCTGGCCCACGCCCAGCGCACCAAGCCGAAGCTCGGCCAGCGCGAGCACGCCGAGCAGCGCATGAAGGCCTACGCCGATCGCGGCGCCCACCCCGGCTCGCTGCCCAACTCGGGCGTGTTCGCCACCAGCAACTCGATCGCCACCCCCGCACTGCTGCCCGACGGCAGCGTGTCCGAGGAGTCGATCAGCACGACCCTGACCGAACGCGGCGCCCAACTCGACAGCACCCGGTTGCGTGAGATCACCGCAGAGGCCTTCGCCGACGCCCAGCGCGTCCGCAACGAGGAGGACGAGGAGCTGTGATCGATCAGTACCTGTACCTGTCGGTGATCCTGTTCGTGATCGGCGCCATCGGCGTGATGGTGCGGCGCAACGCGCTCGTCGCATTCATGTCGGTGGAGCTGATGCTGAACGCGGCCAACCTCGCCCTGGTGGCCTTCGCCTGGCATCACGCCAGCTTCGACGGCCAGGTCGCCACCTTCTTCGTGATGGTGGTGGCGGCGGCCGAGGTGGTCGTCGGCCTGGCGATCATCGTGAGCATCTACAAGACCCGCCGCTCGACCTCGGTCGACAACGCGAACCTGTTGAACCAGTGAGGCTGCACAAGATGGGGAAAAGGGCATGATGCCGCTCGAAATCGTCGATCCGGTCGCGGCCACCGGGTTGTTCAGCTACGCCTGGCTGATGATCGCTCTGCCGGCGCTCGGTGCGTTCGTGCTGCTCGCGTTCGGACGCTTCGTCGAGAAGTCCGGGCCGTACCTGGCGGTCGCCACCATCACCGGCTCGTTCGTGATCGCGGTGGCGCTGTTCGTGCAGCTGCTCGGCTCGCCGGTGGAGGACCGTGCGGTCGGGGTGCACCTGTACACCTGGTTCGCCACCGGCAGCTGGCAGATCGACGTCGGGCTGCTGGTCGACCAGCTGTCGATCCTGTTCGCGCTGCTGATCACCGGCGTCGGCGGTCTGATTCACGTGTACTCGCTCGGCTACATGGCCCACGACGAGCGCAAACGCCGCTTCTTCGGCTACCTGAACCTGTTCGTCGCGGCCATGCTCACCCTGGTGCTGGCCGACAACTACCTGGTGCTGTTCGTCGGCTGGGAGGGCGTCGGCCTGGCGTCCTACCTGCTGATCGGGTTCTGGCAGCACAAGCCGTCCGCCGCCGCTGCCGCCAAGAAGGCGTTCGTGATGAACCGGGTCGGCGACCTGGGCATGGTGTTGGCCATCTCGACGATGCTGGCCCAGTTCGGTTCGTCCGCCTTCGTCGACGTCAACCACGGCGCGGCCAACCTGGCCGGCCCCTGGCCGATGGTGATCGGCCTGCTGCTGCTGCTGGGCGCCTGCGGCAAGTCGGCGCAGGTGCCGCTGCAGGCCTGGCTGCTGGACGCCATGGAGGGCCCCACGCCGGTCTCGGCCCTGATCCACGCGGCGACCATGGT
>DAOSUG010000183.1:0-5153 GCA_035378545.1 Micropruina sp.
ACGACGTGGAGATCCAATACTCCGACACCTCGGGCACCCGCTACAACGAACGAAGCGTCCTCGACCTAGCGGCAACCAAGGGCGCTCTCACTATCCGAGTGAAGTCACTGCACGACATTGGCAACACACTCGAGAAGATCGAACGTCTCCTCGACCGCGCGACGGTGCTCGGTCGAGACGGTTACATCGAAGTGGCGTCCGTTGTCGAGACATTCGACGAACATCGACTCCGCCTGGAGGCAGAAGAGGCTGAGAACGATAAGCAACGACTCCTGTGGATGGAGCGATATCGGCCCGCCTCTCCCGAAACCGCCCAGCTCCGGGCAGTCGTGGCCGCACGCGCCGAGAGCGCGGTGCCACCGTCCGCAGGTTCACAAACGTCCTCGACCCCGGCACCCGACGCACCTGAGGTCGAGTCTGCAATGGTCCGGGACCACTCCCGTCGCAACGGGAGGCGACGCAACCTGACTGCACAGATTGATGTCCGGGGCATGTGGTGGCTCCAGACAACGAGAAGCACAAGGTTGCGGTAGTGGGCTCCTTCAGGCGTTCGGACCCTGGCGTGGCCGCAGCCATGGAGCGGACAAGAGGGATTATGCGGCGTGACAGTGTGCGCAGACGTCCGCACGGCTCTGCCGTGCTTAGGGTGCGCGGGGGATGCAAGACGCCGAAAGCCTCTCCAACTGGGACTATTATCCCTAGTCAGAGCGGCTTTCCGCTGGTCGGGGTGACAGGATTTGAACCTGCGACCTCGTCGTCCCGAACGACGCGCGCTACCAAGCTGCGCCACACCCCGATGGCCCGAAGGCCGTGGAGCAGTCTATACGAGACCGCAGGCTCTAGCCATTCGCGTCCGGCGCGGTGAGCGTAAGCACCGTCACCTCGGGCGGGCAGGCGAACCGGTAGGTGGCGAATGGTGAGGAGCCCATGCCGGCGGAGACGTGCAGGTACGAGGTGCGTCCGTCCGCAGTGTGCGTGGACAGGCCCTTGGCGCGAATCGGGTCGAGGTCGCAGTTGGTCACCAGCGCCCCGTAATAGGGCACGCACACCTGGCCACCGTGGGTGTGGCCGGCCAGCATCAACTGGACGCCGTCGGCGGTCATCGCGTCCAGCACCCGCAGGTAGGGGGCGTGGGTGACGCCGATCGAGACGTCGGCGCCGGGGGATGCCGGGCCGGCCACCAGCGCGTAGTCGTCGCGGCCGAGGTGGGCGTCGTCGGTGCCGCGAAACTCGAACGTCACGCCCCGGACGGTGAGTTGTGCGCGGGTCGTGTCGACGTCCAGCCAGCCGCGTTCGCTGTAGCCGGCCCGCAGTTCGTCGACCGGCAGCGGACGCTTCTTACCGCCCTCGCGTCCCTCGGTGGAACGCAGCAAGTAGGCCATCGGCGGACGGAACGTGGGGGCCTCGTAGTCGTTGGAGCCGAAGACGAAGACGCCGGGCACGTCACGCAGCCGTCCCCAGGTGCGCAGCAACGGTTCGAGCGCCTGCTTCTCACACCAGTTGTCTCCGGTGGTGACCACCAGATCGGGCTCCAGCCCGGCCAGCGCACTCAGAAACTCGGTCTTGTAGCGTTGGCGCGCCATCAGATGAATATCCGAGACATGCAGCAGCCGGATCGGAGCCGAACCGGCCGGCAGAATCGGCACGCTCTGGCGGCGTACGACGAAGTGTCGCGCCTCCCAGAAGCCGTACCCGACGCACGCGGCTCCGACCAACGCCACCCGGCCCAGGGCGCGCGCGATCACCTCAGCGGGTCTTGGTCGGTGCCGGGCTCGGCTTGGGCGACGAACTGGGCTTGTCGTCGTCCTTCTTCTTGTCCGGCTTCTTGGGTGCCGGGCCGCTCGAGATCAGGATGCGAATGCTGGTGCCCTTCACCGCCACCGTGGACGGGCTGAGGCCGAGGAACGTGCCCTTGGGCGAGTTGCTGGTGATCGAGTCGACGTAGTACCCGAAGCCCGCCCGGCGCAGCGTCGTCTTGCAGTCGGCGGAGCCCGAGCAGCTGGGCACGTCGACCTTTTGGCCGGCCAGGATGCCGTAGGGCGGGTCGACGAAGCCGGGACCCTTGGGGAACTGCTTCAGCCCGTACGCAAGGGCCGAATGCAGCAGGCCGCGGCCCGCCTCACGTCCGGACGCCCCCTGCAGAACGCGGTGGGAGTACTTCATGTACGCGCCCCGCAGGTAGTTACGCCCGCGGTAGCCGCTCCAGTAGCTGCGGAACCGCGGATCGCTGGAGTAGCTGATCATGGCGCCGCCGGCCAGGTTGCGGGTGAAACCGATCGTCCAGATGGAGCGGTTGCTGTCGACGGTGCCGGTCTTGCCGGCGATCTGGTAACCGGGAATGTCGGCCGGGTAGGCCGTGCCGCCCGGGTTCCAGGGGCCTTGGAAGATCTTCGACAGCGCGTCGGCGATGCCCTCGTCCATCACGCGCTTGCAGTTCGCGCTGGGCGGCTCGATCGTGGTGCCGTCGCTGGCCTTGATGGACGAGATGATGATCGGGTCGCAGTGAATGCCGCGCGCCGCGACGGTGGCGTAGGCGTTCACCAGCGACAGCGGGGCCACGTCGACCGAGCCCAGGGTGAACGAGGCGTAGGCCTCTTTGAGCAACTCGTCGCCGTACGGGTCGTTGCTGAGTTGCAGGCCGAGCGCCTTGGCGGTCTTGGCCGCGTCACACAGGCCGGCCGCCGACTCCAGTTGCACGAAGTAGCCGTTCACCGATTTCTGCACGCCGCTGAACAGGTTGAACGTGCCGGCCTCGCCGACCACGTTCCAGCGAGAGGGTTGAATGTACGAGCCGGAGCAGGCATCGAAGCGCCACCCCTGAAAGTTCATGCTGCGCTGTACCCGAATGTTGCCGTAGGCCCCCAAGCCGTTCTGCAACGCTGCCGCCGCCACGAACATCTTGAACGTGGAGCCGCCGCGGTACCCGGCGCCGCCGCCGAGCTTGCTGTTCGCCGCGTAGTTGTAATACGTCTCGCTCTTCTTGGTGCCCATCTTGGTGCGGTTCTGGGCCATCGAGACGATCTTGCCCGTGCCCGGCTCGATCATGGCGATCACGGCGTCCACCGGATCGCGGGGATCCAGATAGTTGGTGATCGTCTTCTCGGACTTCAGCTGCACCTTCGGGTCGATGGTGGTGCGAATGGTGAGGCCGCCTCGGTAGATGGCGTTGGCGCGGTCCTCGACCGTCTTGCCCAGGGCGGGTGAGGCCTTGAGGGTGCGCTCGACGTAGTCGCAGATGAAGGGGAACTGGCTGTTGGCGCAGTTGTGCAGGCTCTTGGTCGGCTTCGACAGCCCGAGCTTGGTGGCCTTGGCCGCCGCAGCCTGCTGCGGGGTGATCACGTGCACCTCGGTGGACGCCATGCGGTCGAGCACGTCGTTGCGGCGCTGCAGTGCGACGAGCTCGAGCCCCGGGGTGCGCGGGTTGGTGCCGACGGGGTTGCGGACCATGCCGGCCAGGAATGCCGCCTGCTGCAGGTTCAGTTTGGAGGCGTGGATGCCGAAATAGTTGAGTGCCGCGGCTTCGACTCCGTAGGCGCCGTCACCGTAGTAGGCGATGTTCAGGTAGAACTCGAGGATCTGGTCCTTGGTGTACTTCTTCTCGAGTGCAATCGCGTACCGCAACTCTTGGATCTTGCGCGCAACGGTGTTCTCTTGCGCCTTCTGGACGCCCTCGGTGTCGCCCTTGGCCTGCGCAGCGTTGATCAGACTCATCTTCACGTACTGCTGGGTGAGCGTCGAGGCGCCCTGGGTGTTGCCCCGCACGGTGCTGACCAGTGCACGCATGGTGCCCTGCAGGTCCATCGCGCCGTGTTGGTAGAACCGGTGATCCTCGATGGCGATCTGGGCCTGCTGCATGATCGGGGCGATCTTGCTCAAGGGCACGTACTGGCGATTCTCCTGATAGAAGTTCACCAGGGTCGACCCGTCGGCCAGCAGCACTTTCGTCTTCTGGGCCAGCGGCTGCTCGGCCAACTCGGCGGGCAGGGCGTCCATGGCGCTGGCTGTGGTCTTGCCGACCTCGGCGGCCACGCCGGCGGCCGGTACGACCAGCCCCGCTATCAACAAACCACCGAGCACGCTGACCACGACGAACATGACCAGCGAGTAGAGCCTCTTCCCCAAACGCATGGGCACCAGACTACGTGACGCTTCAGAAGCCCCCGGTATCGACTCCTGAGGCGTTCATGAAGGTTCCGTGCCAACCGTGACCAACGAGAGAATCATCGGTTCGCGACACCAAATCTGATGAATCTCCAACCATTTGGTCGAAATTGGCGGTCCTGAACTTTGCAGGCCGCAAGTCAAGCACTACGCTGAGTAGTAGATGCTCACCCCTGAGCTCCCCCGAAGCAGGTGGTACGCCTTGTCAGTCATGGAGATGGACAGTTGGCCTCTGTTGGCCAAGTGCCGCGGTATGCAGGACGATCTGTTCCCCGACGGTGCCGACCAGAAGCGCGCGCGCAACATCTGTGCCGGTTGCCAGGTTCGGGCCGAGTGTCTGGCTGAAGCCCTCGACAATCGCATCGAATGGGGAGTGTGGGGCGGCATGACCGAACGCGAGCGGCGACGCCTGCTGCGCCAGCACGGCGACATCACCTCATGGCGCCGGCTGCTGCTCGACCCCTCGCGCTGAGACGGAGTCAAGCCAACTAGGGCAGCCCTAGACCGCCCTAGACCAACCCAGCCAACGAGCGCAGGTCGGTGAGCCCGCCGGGCACCCGGCCGATACGCCGCAGCGGTACCCCGGTCGCGGTGAGGGGCTCGATGGCACGCAGTTCCACAGCCTGCCTGGCCACCATTCGCTCGTGATGGTCGAGCACGATTCGTTGATCCTGATCGACGGACGACGCCGCCGCCGGCGTGGCGGCAGACACGTCGGCGACCGCCGTGACCTGATTCACCAGCACCCCGCGCAGCGGCAGGCCGTCCGCCTGGAGCCGCCGCACCAGTTCCACCGCCTCGGCCACCGGCCCCGGCCGTGGCGCGGCGACCACCAGGAACCCCGCCCGCTCGGACGCCAGTAGGGCGCGAGTCTCGGCGGCGTGGGATTCGAAGGCCAGCACCGCCCGCTCGAACACCTGCAGAAACGTTCTCAGATCGCCGAAGAGCCGTCCGCCCAGGATCGCATCCAGGGCCCGGGTGGCGAGTGCAGC
>DAOSUG010000184.1:0-5150 GCA_035378545.1 Micropruina sp.
GTAGGAGCCGAGGCCGGGGCCCTGGCCGGCGCCGATCGCGGAACGTCCGCGCAGGTCGGGCAGGCCGAAGGTGGTCTGTCCGTTGCCGCCGTACATGGTGCCGAGCAGCGAGAACAGTGCCGTGTACTGCTGAATCGGCAGGAGCTGGCCGTTGCACTGCGCCCAATCATTGGGTGCGAAGTTGAAGCCGAAACAGCGCACTTCGCCGATGTACGCGTCGGTCATGGGGGTCTCCTTGCGTGAGGTGGGTACCCGGCCCTCGTCGGCCGGGCGGCAACAGTCTGCTCCGGCAGAGGGCGTCGCGCCAGACTCGTGCGCGACAGGTGGACGGCGGGCGCCCGATCGAACCGCCGACGGCGACCGAGCCCGGGTGGCTCGGGTCACCCTCGCTCGATTGGTCGCCGCTAGGCTGGAGGCCCCGAGCGCGGTGCGTCACCGACCTCCGCCACGTCCGGATCAAGGTGAAGATGAAGAAGCGGATCGGCATCATCGATGACCACCCGGCCGTGATGCTCGGGGTGGCCTCGATTCTCAACGCACAGCCCGACGTGCAGGTCGTCGTCACCGCGCTCACCGCGGCCGAACTGGTCGCCACCCGACAACCCCTGGACGGGGTGTTGCTCGACCTGCGGCTGGCCGACCGTTCGACCCCCACCGACAACCTGCGAACCTTGGCCGCCCTCGGCGCGCCCGTGCTGGTCTACACCTCGGGCGAGCAGCCGGAGTTGATTCGCGAGGCGGCCCGCGCCGGCGTGGCCGGCATGGTGCGCAAGTCGGAGTTGCCGCAGGTGATGGTCGAAGCCGTCCGCGCCATGCTGCGCGGCGAGGTGGTCGCCTCCGCAGACTGGGCCGCGGCACTCGATGTCGACCCGGAGTTCGTCCGCGTGAGCCTGACCGCCCGTGAGGCCGAGGTGCTTGAGCTGTACGCCGCCGGAGAGACCGCCGAACGGGTCGCCGAGGCACTCTTCATCTCGCGTGAGACGGTGCTCGACCACGTGCGCCGCATTCGGGCCAAGTACGCGGCGGCGGATCGTCCGGCCCCCACCAAGGTCGACCTCTACCGGCGGGCCGTCGAAGACGGTCACCTCGTCCCGCGCCATGACCGTCTCGGCTGACGGGCCGCTCGCCCCGTTCGATCGCGGGCCGAGCGAGGTGGAGCGCTCCCTGGGCTGGCTGATCGCCGTGGGCGGCTGCATTCTGCTGCTCGACCAGACCGTGTTCAAGGTGGGCCACGCGCAGCACTTCGCCGGCTGGTGGAACGCCGCCGGCGTTCTGGTGGCCGGCACGCTGATCCTGCTGGCGATCGCCGGACGCCACCTGCCCGGCCGCGTGCTGCGCGTGCTGTGGGCCGCCGTGCCGCTCGGCTACGCCATGCTGCAGGCCGGCTGGAGCCTGGCCTACGCCGGCACCGACCCGAACGCGGCGATGCCGTGGCTGTGGACCCTCGAACCGGCCGCGCTGACCCTGCTGCTGCTCGTGCTGACCCCGCCCTCCGCCATCGCGGTTGCGCTGGCGATCCCCCTGCTGCCTGCCCTGTCGGGGTGGCTGCGGTTCGGTGAGGTGCCGACCGCGATCCTGCACGAGACGCCCAGCCAGCTCGGCAACGTGGTGTACCTGGCGCTCTTCATCGGCCTCAGCGAGCAGCTGAAGCGACTGAGCGCCAGCGAGGCAGAGGCCCGCCGTCAGTTGCAGCGGCAGCATCGAACCACCGCCCGCAAGCGCCAACAGGACGCCCTGCAGCGTCTCGTGCACGACGAGGTGCTGTCGGTGCTGGCGACGGCGATGCACGCCGACGGCGCACCCTCGACCGCCCTGTGCCAGGACGCCGCCCGGGCTGCGGTCGCACTGGAGCGGTCGCTGGAGTCGCCGGGCGGTGGTTCGGTGCCTGCCGATGCCGCGGTGGATCAGGTGGTGTCACAGCTGCGCCGCATCGACCCCGGCCTGGCGCTTCACACCCAGCGCGGCGACGGCGACTTTCCGGCCGACGCGGTGCAGGCCCTCACCAAGGCGGCCGCCGAGGCGCTGCGCAACAGCCTGGCGCACGCGGGCCCGTCCAGCACCCGCAGGGTATGCGTCACAGTCGACCGGGGCGAACTCGTCGTCGTGGTTCGCGACGACGGAATTGGCTTCGATCCGGACCCGGCCTGCCCGCGGCTCGGCATCGCCGGCAGCATCGTCGGCCGCATGCGCGACGTCGGCGGCTCGGCGCGGGTCGACTCGAAGCCCACGCGCGGCACCGAGGTGGTGTTGGCATGGCCGACCTGACCTCGGCGGGCACCGGGGCAGGTGGGTTGGGGACGCCGGAGGCTCGCTGGTCCTTCATCTTCCTGCTCTGCTGCGGGGTCGCGGGTATTGCGCTCGGCGGCCAGTGGGCGCAGGCACCCCTGCTGTGGACCCTCGCGGGGCTGGCCGCACTGGCCGCCTCTCTGCTGCTGACCACGCCCGTACGCCATCCGCTGCCGCCGTCGCGCGTGGTCTGGATCCCACCGCTGGCGTTGCTGGTCGCGGCCGTCGCCCTGCACCAGACGGAGCCTCACAACGACTTCGCGGTGCTCAGCTTCGCGTCGTACCTGGTCACGTTCCTGATCGTCCGCGGCAACGTGCTGGCCGGCGGCCTGGGCAGCGCTCTGGTGATCGGGTACGCCCTGGCCTGGGTGCTGCCACAGCAACCCGATCTGCGCATGCTCGGCGAGGTGCTGGGCGTTCCCCTGGGCGGGGTGGCCGCCGCGGTGGCGTGGCGGCTCGTGCTGCGGGCCATCGTCCGGCAGGAGCGGGCCCACCGTGGCGAGGCGGCGATGGCGGCCGACCGGGCCCGGTGGTCGGCGCTCGCGGTGCGGCGCTCCGAGGCCGAACTCACCACGATCCGCACCGTGGTCGTGCCGTTGCTGAACCGGGTCGCGGCCGGCGAACCCATCGATGCGACCCTGCGCGCCGAACTGGCGCGCACGGAGGCGTCCGTGCGTGACCGCATCCGGGTGCCCCAACTGCAGCATCCGCAGTTGGTCGCCACCATCGAGGCCCTGCGGCTGCGTGGGGTCGGTGTGCTGGTGCTGGGCGAGCCGCAACTCGGTGAGCCGATCGGCGAGGCGCTGGCACTTCGGCTGCACGCCGAACTCGAACCGCTCCAGACCGGACGTGTCACCGTGCGGGCCCTGCCCGATGACCGTCCGGCCGCGATCAGCGTGTTGATTCAGGACGAGGCCGGCTCCCGGCGTTTGCAGTTCTCGGCATCGGGCGTGCTGTTGTCGAAGGGCGAGACCGTACTCATTCGATGAAGGCGAGCAGCAGTCCGACCAGTATGAACAGGCTGCCGAAGATGCGGCTGACCAGGCGCTGGCCGGCCGGATCGCGCATGAACCGACGCAACGCCTTCGCGGCGAGCGCGAAGAAGAACCACATCACGATGATGTCGATCGTTACCAGGGTGGCGGCATAGATCAGGTATTGCGTCAGCAGGTCACCGTCCAGCCGAATGAACTGCGGCGTGAACGCCAAAAAGAACACGATCGCCTTTGGGTTGGTCAGGTTCACCAGCACGCCGCGCCGAAACATCGGCCCGGGCTGCAGGTACGTGGGCCGTTCGGCGTCCTGCGCGACCTCGGCGTCCAACTGGCCGACGCCCGTCGGTCGATCCAGCCAGTACCGCACGCCGAGAAACACCAGATAGGCGGCGCCGAGCCAACGGATCGCGGTGAACAGCCAGTGGTTCGCGGCGACCAGGACCCCGACGCCGAGCGCGACGATCAGGATGTGCACCAGCAGCGCCACCTGTTGCCCCAGTACACCCCAGATCGAGCGCGCCCAGCCTCCGGCCAGCGAGTTCGCCATGGTGCTGATGGCGCCCGCGCCGGGAGTGAACGAGATCAGCAGTCCGGCACCGACCAACGTCCACCACAACGACACCTGCACCGGCCCAGACTAGGGGTCTCTTCGAGCGCTCGCCTAAGTATCTCTGGCCTGCGAAGCTACGCGGGCCAGGGATAGTTAGGCGGGGGTTCGGACGCACTGATGCCCGGCCCCCCATGAGGGAGCCGGGCATCAGAACACGGACGATCAGGCCTCGTCGGCATCCTTCACCGCGTTGACGAAGCCGGCCTTCTCGGCGGCCTCGGCGGAGTCGAACCACACCTCGGCGACGGTCGAGGCGTACCACGGCGACTCGGGGGTGTGGAACTTCATCGAGTCCTCGTTGCCCTTGATGTCGAAACCCTCGGGCGGGTTCTCACCGCGGTAACCACCCTCGGGCGCGTCACCGGCCAGGTTGGACGCGCCGACGCTCACCTCGCCGATCGCGTCGTCGGCAGAAGGTGCGGACGGCGCCGAAGGTGCAGACGGCGACGACGGGCTGGACGGAGCGGACTCCGCCTTCTTGGCCCTCCTCGGGGCGGCCGGCTTGTCGGCCTTCTTGGCCGGGGCGGCGGACGAACCCTTGCCCTTGGCCTTGTTCTTACGCGACTCCTCGACGGACTCGGTGATCACCTCGATCACCGCCATCGGGGCGTTGTCGCCCTTGCGCGGGCCGATCTTGGTGATGCGGGTGTAGCCGCCGTCACGATCGGCCAGCTTCGGCGCGATCTCGGTGAACAGCACGTGCACCACACCCTTGTCGGTGATGGTCGAGAGCACCTGGCGACGGTTGTGCAGGTCGCCCCGCTTGGCCTTCGCGATCAGCCGCTCGGCCAGCGGCTGAACCCGCTTGGCCTTGGCCTCGGTGGTGGTGATCCGGCCGTGCTCGAAGAGCTGGCTGGCCAGGTTGGCCAGAATGATCCGCTGGTGTGCCGGCGAGCCCCCGAACCGGGGACCCTTGGTTGGCTTGGGCATGACTCGATACTCCTATTCGCGGATCAGTAGTCGTCGCCGAAGTCGGCGTCGTCGTCTTCTTCGTTGTAACGGCTGAGGGCGGCCAGCGGGTCGAAACCGGGTGAGCTGTCCTTCAGCGACAGGCCCATCTCGTGCAGCCGCAGCTTGACCTCTTCGATCGACTTGGAGCCGAAGTTGCGAATGTCGAGCAGGTCCTGCTCCGAGCGCGAGACCAGCTCCGAGACGGTGTGGATGCCCTCACGCTTGAGGCAGTTGTAGCTGCGCATGGTCAGCTTGAGCTCCTCCACCGGCAGCGCCAGGTCGGCGGCCAGCTGCTCGTCCACCGGCGA
>DAOSUG010000185.1:0-5126 GCA_035378545.1 Micropruina sp.
CTCCACGGGTTCGGCGAAGGTGTAGGTGGTGCGGTGTTCGAGAGCTACCCGGATCGTCACCCCTGGCAATGTAGCGGCACCCGGCAGGGCTGAGCACCGGTTGAACAGCACCGAAACCTCACTGAAACTTTGCAGGCGCGGACCTTGGGCCTGCACCACTACCCTGGTTCAGTGATTTCTCAGGAACCCGAACCCGAGCAGCCGGCGGCGAACGCCGGGGCGAGCCCCGCTGCCGGCGGCGAACCGCGTCCGGGTTCGGACGTGGGCGCAGTGCGTCGGCCTCGCCGGCTGTGGATCGCCGCAGCGGTGGTCGCCGTGGTGGCCGTGGTGGGCGGCATCGCGTGGGCGGTGCGCGGCCAGCCGGCCGGTCCGGTACCCGCGGCCACCCCGCAGCAGGCGGTGACCGGCTTCTTGCAGGCGTTGGCCGAGGCTGATGCCGACCGCGCCCTGCTGTATGCCCGCGACCAGCCGACCGACAAGACCCTGCTGACCCGTGAGGTGCTGGACGAATCCCGCAAGCTGGCCCCGTTGACCATCGTGGACGTGCCGCAGGTGCAGGGCGGCGGCACGGTGCAGGTGCCGGCAGCGGTGAAGTTCGGCGAGCAGAGCGCGACGATCACGTTCTCGCTCACCACCACCGAACAGGGCTGGCGGTTGGGTCAGGTCACCTCGATCATCGACCCCGGACCGTTGCCGGCGGCGCTGGATGCCACCCTGAACGGGCGCGAACTCAGCAATCCTTCGCACCTCGAGGTGTTTCCGGGCGTCTACACCTTCGGCGAGAGCCTGCCCGAGATCAGCCTGCAGGGCGACCGCGTGGTGGTCGCAGCCGTCGGCGAGGACATTCGCGCGGGCCTGCAGCCGACCCTGACCAAGGCCGGGGTGAAGGCGGCCAACGAGATCGCGGCCGACGCCGTCACCGCCTGCCTGAAGAAGCGCGACCCGGCACCGGAGGGCTGCCCGAACAGCGTCAAGGTGTCAGCCGGGCAGAAGCTCGACGCCTCGACCATTCGGTGGAACCTGGTCGGCGACCCGTGGAAGAACGCCACCTACACCCTGGACGTCGCCGATCCGACCAAGACGCGGGGCGCCGCGAAACTCACCTTCCGGTTCCGCTGCACGCTGACGCAGAACGGTGAGAAGTACATGGTCGACCAGACCAACTCGGTCGACGTGCGTTACCTGCTGACGGTCACCGATCCCAAGGCCGCGGTTGTCTGGCAGCGGATCGCCTGAACCGTTCGGCGGCCCCGGCGGCAGGGCGGTCGTGCTGGGCGGCGGTGGGCTCACCGGCATCGCGTGGCTGAGCGGTGTGCTCGATGAGCTGCCGCCGGTGCTCGGCACGGCCGACCGGGTGGTCGGTACGTCTGCGGGTGCGGTGGTGGCGGCACGACTGTTGTGGGGTGGTGACCCGTCCACACTCGGCGACCTCGTTCCGCAGCTCGGCGATGCGCGGCTCCGTCCGGGTGCCATGGCGAGACTGTTGGCGGCGCAGGTGTGGCCCAGCCGCCGGCATGCGTTGCAGTGGCTCGGACGACGCGCGGTGCGTCCGGTGGGGCAGGTGGCTCGCCTCACGGCGAGGTCCGGCTCGCCCGGGCCGACGCAGGCTGCCCTCGTCGACCTGGTGGGGCGCGCCATCGGTTCGGACGCCTGGCCGCCGGCGCTGATCGTGGTGGCGGTCGATGCCCTGGCCGGACGTCCGGCCTACTTCACCGCGCGCTCGCAGGTGCCGCTGGCATCGGCGGTCGCGGCCAGTTGCGCGATGCCGGGCGTGCTGCCCGCCGTCCGGATCGAGGGTCGGTGGTTTCTGGACGGTGGCCTGCGCTCGCCGGCCAACGCCGACCTGGCCACGGGCTGCGACCGGGTGCTGGTGCTGGCGCCGCAGTGGCGCTCGGCGCGGGCTCTGCGGCGACCGGAGCATCAGGCCGACCGGTTGCGGGCCCACGGGGCCGACGTGGTGGTGCTGCGGTCGGCGAACCGGGAACGGCAGTCACTGTCGGCGGCGGCGCTGCCGGCGGCCCGCGAGGCCGGACGGCGCCAGGGTCGGGCGATCGCGGCGGAGGTCGGCCGGTTGTGGGGTGAAGGCTGAGCAGGAGGTGGGGAGAGGGCCGAGCAGAAGGTGGGGCCGGTTCCCAGTCCTGCTCAGGCTCGGCGCAGCCTTCGGTCCTCGTGCTTGGTCAACCACAGCCGGTGCGCCGTGATCACCACGGTCAGCCAGGCGATGCCGAGGCACCAGGCGGCGAGCACGTCGGTCAACCAGTGATGACCCAGATAGACCCGCGACAGGCCCATCGACACGGTGTACACCGTGCCGATCACGATCGTGGCGACCCGGGCCAGCGTGCTGGTCAGGTGCGAGACGAGCAGGTAGCAGAACATGCCGGTGATCACGATCGAGTTCAGGGTGTGCCCGGACGGGAACGACGCCGAGGTCTCGTACGGCGGCACGGACGCCCAGTGCGGCGGACGGGTGCGATCGGTGATCCGCTTGCCGAAGAACGTCATGGCCAGTGCGGGCAGCACCGCGATCAGCATCAGCACCAGGGGCGTCCAACGTCGCCAACGCACGCACAGGGTGGCGACCGCGGCGCCGGTGATGACCGTCATCCACAGCACGCCGCCCGAGTTGCTGAACGCGGCCACCACAGCGGTGAAGCCCGGGGAGCGGTGGGCCACCATCCACTGCAGCACCGGCTCGTCCAACTGGCTGACGCCGTGACCGGACACCACGGCTTCATAGATTTCACCGGCCAGCATGGTGGCGCCCACGGCCAGCACCGCCGAGACCAGCAGCAGCAGCAGGGCCGCCAGGTCGATGTTGCGCAGCCGGTCGGACAGCGCGCTGAAGGCCCGGCTCAGCCAGCGGCCGGGTCGGCTCGTCCACCGGGTCAGGTCACGTGAGCCGATGGTCTTTTCATCAGCGGACGGACGCAGGGGGTGCATCGGCACAGTGTGCCAGGCGAGCCTGCGGCCAGGTCGTTGGCCAACCCGCGCGTCGCCTCGTCGCCCGCGTCGTCGTCCGCGTCGTCGTCCCTTCGCCAACGGCCGGATCCCGCAACCGGATCGAACGCGTTCCCACACCGGGGGGTTTGTGTCAGGCTTTCGGCCAGACGGCGGTTGAGCGATGCGTTCGCCGGGTGCGTCCGACAGTGTGGTGAAGGAGATCCATGTTCCGCAAGATTCTGGTCGCCAACCGCGGCGAGATCGCCGTGCGTGCCTTTCGCGCGGCGACCGAACTGGGGGTCGGCACCGTGGCCGTCTTTCCGTTCGAGGACCGCTTCGCCGAGTACCGGCTGAAGGCCGACGAAAGCTACCAGATCGGCGAGGTCGGACACCCGGTGCGCGCCTACCTCGACGTGGCAGGCATCATCGCCGCCGCGCTCGAAGCCGGCGTCGACGCCATCTATCCCGGCTACGGCTTCCTTTCGGAGAACCCCGACCTGGCGCAGGCCTGCGAAGACAACGGCATCACGTTCGTCGGGCCGCCGCACACCGTGCTCGAACTGACCGGCGACAAGGCCGCCGCCATCGCCGCCGCGCGTGCCGCCGGGCTGCCCACGTTGCGCGGCAGCGAGCCGTCCGACGACCCGGAGGTGCTGATCGCCGCTGCCGGTGAGATCGGCTTTCCGGTGTTCGTCAAGGCCGTCTCGGGCGGTGGCGGACGAGGCATGCGCCGGGTCGAGACCCCTGAGGCGCTCCCCGCGGCGCTCACCCAGGCGATGCGCGAGGCGCAGGCGGCCTTCGGCGACAGTCGGATGTACCTGGAGCAGGCCGTGCTGGGCCCGCGGCACATCGAGGTGCAGATTCTGGCCGACACCCAGGGCAACGTGATCCACCTGTTCGAACGCGACTGCTCGGTGCAGCGCCGGCACCAGAAGGTGGTCGAGTTGGCGCCCGCACCGAACCTCGACCCGGCGCTGCGCGAAGCGATGTGCGCCGACGCGGTGAAGTTCGCCCGCAGCATCGACTACTGCAACGCCGGCACGGTCGAGTTTCTGCTCGGCGCCGACGGACGCTACGTGTTCATCGAGATGAACCCCCGCATCCAGGTCGAGCACACGGTCACCGAAGAGGTCACCGACGTCGACCTGGTCAGCTCGCAGTTGCGGATCGCCGCCGGCGACAGCCTGTCCGACCTGGGGCTGAGCCAGGACTCCATTCACGTCCGCGGCCAGGCGCTGCAGTGCCGGGTGACCACCGAGGATCCGTCCAACGGCTTCCGGCCCGACACCGGACGCCTGTCGGTCTACCGCACGCCCGGTGGTGCGGGGGTGCGGCTGGACGGTGGCGTGGTCTTCGCCGGCGCCGAGGTCAGCGCCCACTTCGACTCGATGCTGGTCAAGCTGACCTGTCGCGGCCGCGACCTTCCTTCGGCGGCCCGGCGGGCCTACCGTGCGCTCACCGAGTTCCGCATCCGCGGCGTCTCGACGAACATTCCGTTCCTCGAGGCCGTCATCACCGACCCCGACTTTCTGGCCGGCCGGGCGACCACATCGTTCATCGAGGAACGTCCGCAACTGATGAACCACCGGATGCCCGCCGACCGGGGCACGAAGCTGCTCACCTACCTGGCCGGCGTCGCGGTGAACAAGCCCAACGGCGAGGCCCGCACCACGCTGATCGCCCGCGACAAGCTGCCCGCCCTGAGCCGGGCCGAACTGAGCGCGCCAGCTCCGTCCGGATCGAAGCAGCTGCTGCTCACCGAGGGCCCGGAACGGTTCGCGCAGGCACTGCGCGAGCGGACCGCGGTCGCCGTGACCGACACCACCTTCCGGGACGCGCACCAGAGCCTGCTGGCCACCCGGGTGCGCACCCGCGACCTGCTGCACGTCGCCCCCTACATCGCGCGGATGCTGCCCGGCCTGTTCTCGATGGAGTCGTGGGGCGGTGCCACCTACGACGTGACGCTGCGGTTTCTGAAGGAGGACCCCTGGGATCGCCTCGCCAAGTTCGCCGAAGCCATGCCCAACATTCCCCAGCAGATGCTGCTGCGCGGACGCAACACCGTCGGCTACACCCCCTACCCGCTGGCGGTGACCCGGGCCTTCGTGCACGAGGCGGCGCGCACCGGCTGCGACATCTTCCGCATCTTCGACGCGCTGAACAACATCGACCAGATCCGGCCG
>DAOSUG010000186.1:0-5108 GCA_035378545.1 Micropruina sp.
CCGAGCGCTGGGAGACGGCCACCGGCGGCCTGGTCGTCGAGGGCTACGGCATGACCGAAACCTCACCGGTCGCGCTGGGCAACCCGTTCGATGCCAGCCGCCGTCCTGGGTCCCTCGGCCTGCCGTTCCCGGGCACCGAGGTGCGCGTGGTCAGCCTGACCGACCCCGAGCAGACCGTCCCACGCGGCGAGCCGGGTGAGCTGCAGATCAGGGGCCCGCAGGTGTTCCTGGGGTACTGGAACCGTCCGGACGAGACCGCCCACCAGCTCAGCGCCGACGGCTGGCTGCGCACCGGCGACGTGGTGCAGATCGACGACGACGGGTTCGTCACGCTGGTCGACCGGATCAAAGAGATGATCGTCACCGGCGGTCACAAGGTCTACCCGTCGCAGGTCGAGGACTGGCTGCGCACCATGCCCGGCGTGACCGACGTGGCCGTGGTCGGCGTACCCGGCGGCGACATGGGCGAGCGCGTGGTGGCGGCCCTGACGGTGACGGACGGCCATCACATCGACCTGGACGCCGTGCGCGAATGGTGCCGGCCGCGGCTGGCTAAGTACGCGATCCCGCGTCAGGTGGTACTACTGAAAGAACTACCCAGGTCCCAGGTCGGCAAGGTGCTGCGCCGGGTGGTCCGCGAACAAGTGCTGGACCGGCGCCACAAGTGACGGAAGTCGGCGCTCAGCCGCTCCGGGTCAGTCCCGCGTGGCCAGCGGTCGGTCCGGCTCAGATCGAAGGCCATGGACCAGCGCCCGCGCCGCAGTGGTGCCGAGATCGGCGACCAACTCTGCAGGCCGACCCTGATCGAGTTGGCGGAACCCCGCGTCCAGAATGCCGACGGTGAATCCCACGGCGATCGGCAGCCGCTCCGGATGGGACGCCACCAGTTCGCTCCAGGCGTCGGAGAGGCTGCTGCGCATGCCGGCGTGGGCCTGGTTCACCGTCTCGTCGATCGACGCGTTGGGCGCCTGGTGGCGGGCCGCCTCCATCAGCCAGCCGTGGCCGGTGCCCGCAGCCTGCTCAAGGTTGGCCCGCACCCAGGTGACGACCCGGTTCTCAGGGCGGTCTACGTGTTGCATCGCCTCCGCCACAGCGCCCAGCCAGTCAGGTAGGTAGCGGTTCACGACCAGGCCGCGCAGGTCCTCCACCGAGTCGACGTAGCGGTAGATGCTGTTGCGCGCGATGCCGGCTTGCGCGGTGACGGCGCCGGCACTCAGCGGTGCGGACGGGGTCGCGCGCAGCAGCTGCTCGGCGGCGTTGATCAGCCTGGTGCGGATCATTTCTCGATGCTCGGCGACCGTGGGCGCCTCGATTCGCGGCACAGCTCCCCCTTCTTGGCTACGGCCTGCCATGGCTGGCTCGACCGCGAGCTCTCTGGCTCGACTAGCTCACCCGCACCGGAGTGCCGGCCCCAAGAGCCGCCACCTCCGACAGTGAACACCAGTTTTGCGGACACGCCGTCCCTAAGCTAGCCTGATGCTTAGAGACGTATTGTCGCAAACTTTGGAGGATGTTGTGAAGAACGCGGAAACGGTGCTGTTCCGGTTGCTGGTGACGTGGACCACCCTCGGTCTCGCCAGCGGATTGGCCTACCGCGAGCTGACCCGTTCAGTCGGGTTCAGCGGCTACACCCAGTTGTCCCTGGTGCACACGCACACCCTGGTGCTGGGCACCGTGGTCGGGATGATTCTGCTCGTGATGGAGCGGCTCTACCGCTTGAGCGACGACCGCCGCTTCGTCTGGTTCGTCTGGGTGTGGAACATCGGCCTGGGGCTGACGGCGGGCACCCTGGCGGTGAAGGGAACGCTGCAGGTCCTGAGCTCGCCTGCCGCCGGCTCAGCAGCCCTGGCCGGCATCGCCGGACTCGGTCACATCACGTTGACGGCCGGTTTCGTGTTGATGCTCCTGGTGCTGGGCCGTCGGATCAGGCTGAGCCGCCCGGCGCTGATCGAGCAGGCAGGAGGCGGGCTGCAATGACATCGATTCCCGCATCACCCGCCGTGGCCGAGCCGAGCGCCGGTCCCCGCGCCTGGAAAGGACTCTGGGTGCTGGCCTCCGCCCTGGCCATGATCGTTCTGGACGGCACCATCGTCGCGGTTGCACTGCCTTCCATCATCGCCGACCTTCGGCTTGACCTGACCGATGCCCAATGGGTCAACAGCCTGTACTCGGTGGTGTTCGCGGCCCTGCTGCTGACGGCTGGACGACTGGGCGACCGATGGGGCCGGCGACGTCTTCTGCTGATCGGGCTGACCGTTTTCGTCGCAGGCAATGTGCTCGCAGCCCTGGCCGTCAGCGTCACACCCTTGCTGATGGCGCGCGCCGTGCAGGGTATCGGCGGCGCCATGGTGCTGCCGTCCACCCTCTCGTCGGTGAACGCGACGTTCCGTGGGCCGGACCGTGCGGCAGCGTTCGGAGTCTGGGGCGCCGTGATGGCCGGAGCGGCCGCACTGGGGCCGCTGGTGGGCGGCGTGCTCACCCAGTTCGCCAGCTGGCCGCTGATCTTCTGGGTGAACGTGCCGATCGGCATCGCCGTGATCGTCGGAACCCTCCGGCTGGTGGACGAGACGTCGGCCGACGAGACGGCTGGCGGCGTGGACTGGGCGGGTCCGCTGCTCAGCGCCGCCGGCCTCGGCCTGATCGTGTTCGGTCTCATCGAGAGCAGTTCACTGGGTTGGTGGACCCAGACCGAGCCGCTGCGGCTGTTCGGCTTCACCTGGCCCCCCACCGCGCCGATCTCACCGATTCCGGTGGCGCTGGCCGCCGGCGCCATGCTTCTGTCCGGCTTCGTCCTGGTCGAGTCCCGCCGGCAACGCACCGGTCGCGCCACAGTGCTCGACCTGCGGCTGTTCCGGCTCACCACCTTCAGCCTGGGCAACGGCACCGCGCTGCTCGTGGCGGTCGGCGAGTTCGCACTGCTCTTCGTGCTGCCGCTGTTCCTGGTCACCTCGCTGGCCCTGAGCGTGCTGGCCGCCGGCGCGGTTCTGGCGTCCATGGCCACCGGGGCGTTCCTGTCGGGCGCCGCAGCACGGCACCTCGCCGCCCGGTTCGGGGCCACCCGCGTGGTGGTGCTCGGCCTGGTTCTCGAACTGCTCGGCGCCGGGGCCACCGCGCTGGCGGTAGCCGCCTCGGCATCGGCGTGGACGTTGGTCGCCACGCTGCTGCCCTACGGCCTCGGGCTGGGCCTGGCCTCGGCGCAACTGACCTCCACCACGCTGCGCAACGTTCCCTCGGCTCAGTCGGGCAGCGCATCCGCGACCCAGAGCACCGTGCGTCAGCTCGGCGCGGCCCTGGGCACGGCGCTCGGTGGCACCGCGCTCGCGACGGCCCTGGGCAGCGGCAGCGCAACGACCACGCTGGCCGACCCGGTCACGTTCGCCCGCGCCAGCGGCGCCGCCCTGTGGGTGGCGGTCGGCATTCTGGCCGTGGCCACCCTCACCGCCTGGGGACTGGATCGAGCCAGCGGCCGTCCCGAAAACCGTCAGCCGCATCAACCAACGCAGGAGGCACCATGCTCGTTCCAGCCATCGTGATCATCACCTTGGCCCTGGTCTTCTACACCGTCGGTGTGTGGGGCGAACGGGTCCAGGGAACTCTCAAGCCGTGGCACGCCGGAATGTTCGCACTCGGGCTGGCCTGTGACGCCACCGGAACCTGGCTGATGACGCAGATCGCCGCCGAACGTCGGGGCGAAGGAATACAGCCCGGCGCGCTGAGCGCCTGGATGGCGGTGAGCGGCACGATTGCGATCATTCTGATGGCCGTGCACCTGATGTGGGCCGTGGTGGTGCTGGTGCGCAACCGTGAACGCGAAAAGTTGACGTTCCACACGTTCAGCCTGGCCGTGTGGGTGGTGTGGCTCGCCAGCTACATCATCGGTGCCGCCTCGGCCATGGTGTGACGAGCAGGCGGGTGATTGCCTCCCAGGCTAGATCTGCGCCCGGGTGAAGCGTGGTGCCGAGAAGGTGGGCGCGATGGTCGCATTCCAGTCGTTCACGAAGGCGTACTTGGCCGTGGCCACCCCCTTGTTGAGCTCGCCGATCTGCGTGTACAGCGGATGGTGGACGCCCTGCGCGCAGTGGGTGTCGCGCTCCGACTCTGCCCACTGCAGCCACAGCACGTCCGATTCGTAAGAGAGCTGGATCGAGGTACGCAGCTCCGCCAGGAGCGTGTCACCGTTCGGTACGAAATCCACCGGCGCGGTGTCGAGCGCGCTCAGCAATGTCTGCCGGTTGGTCACCACGGTGCCGATCGAGTCGACTGCCCCCTGCAGGTTGGTGCAGCCGCGTACCTGATCGACGGCCAGATTCAGGTTCGATCGGCCGATCATCGACTTCTGCACCAACTGGGTCAGGTAGCGCACCTGATCGGCGGCGGTTCGGTCGGGCACTCGCAGGCCGAATGCGCCGTTGCCCTCACCGGCCTTGTTCTGGCCGTAGCCAGCGAAGTAGTTCGAGGTGGCGCTGTACTGCTGCGTCGAACCTCCTGCGTCTTGTTCGGTGACCACGCCGGGTACCGGGTAGCCGCACACGGTGGTGGTGCCGAACGTGCCGCAGTAGCCCGTGGTCTGCCTGGTCACCGTCGCGGTGTCGGTGACCTCACCGTTGTGCGCGAAGACCATCGATGTCGGACGATCCCCGGCCACACCGCAGACCAGCAACCACCCGCCCTTGAAGCTCGACAACGAGATCGGCCAGGATCCGATCGGGCAGGACGGCAGACCGTCCGGAATGGCGAAGGCAGTCACGCCCGCCTCGCTGTTCCACACCGCGGTGGCCGGGTACGCACTGACCGTGCCGTCCTGCGCGAGAGAGAGCAGGGCGCCCCCCAGACTCGCCTGCAACACCGCCTGATTGCTGAACTCCACCTGATAACCGCCGGCACTGAACGACAGCCGGGTCGCCGACCAGTCCGGATGGGTCGAGTACACCACCGCGTAGTTCGTGCCCGCACGGCACAGCAGTACCCCGCCGGTGTCGTAGGCGATCCACGAAATGGGCGTCATGCCGGTGGGGCAGGCGGGCGCATCGCCGGGCAGGGCGGCGGTGGTGACGGTGGCCGGAGTAAGCATCGACCAGGTTTCGTCCAGGTTGTTCACCACGATGCTG
>DAOSUG010000187.1:0-5094 GCA_035378545.1 Micropruina sp.
AGGGCGATGCCCTCGCTACCCTGAGCGCATGAGCGTCGCGATCCGAGTGATTCCGTGCCTGGACGTCCACGACGGCCGGGTGGTGAAGGGAGTCAACTTCCTCAACCTGCGCGACGCGGGCGACCCGGTCGAACTGGCTGCGGCCTACGGTGAACAGGGTGCCGATGAACTGACGTTCCTGGATATTTCGGCCTCGTCCGAGGGCCGCGAGACCACCCACGACATGGTGCGCCGCACCGCCGAGACGGTGTTCATCCCGCTGTGCGTGGGCGGGGGAGTGCGCGGGGTCGACGACGTGGATCTGCTGCTGCGCACCGGTGCCGACAAGGTGGGCATTAACACCGGGGCGATCCAGCGTCCGCAGGCGATCGACGAGATCACCGAGCGCTTCGGCAACCAGGTGCTGGTGCTGTCGCTGGACGCGCGGCGGGAGTCGGGGCGGACGTCCGGATTCGGGGTGACCACGCACGGTGGACGCCGGCCGGCCGGCCTGGACGCCATCGAGTGGGTTCGGGAGGCCGTCGACCGCGGCGCCGGCGAGATTCTGCTCAACTCGATGGACGCCGACGGCACCACCGACGGGTTCGACCTACAGATGATCGAGGCGGTCCGGCGGGCGGTCGAGGTGCCGGTGATCGCCTCGGGTGGCGCGGGCACCGTCCAGCATTTCGTGGACGCCGCCCGTGCCGGTGCGGACGCCGTGCTGGCCGCGTCCGTGTTCCACTACGGCACGCTCAGCATCACCGAGGTGAAGCAGGGGCTGGCCGAGGCCGGCTTCCCGGTCCGGCTGACAGCGCGGTCGTAGGGGTGGGCCCTGACCCCTGTGATGGGGGCCTTGCCTTGATCCCTGTGATGGGGGCCGCCGGCCTGATTCCTGTGATGGGGGCCGCCGACCACGAACCTCAGCTCGGCCCCAGGGTGGCGGCCACCTCGTCCAGATCGATGCCGGGCACGCGGATGGGCAGCGCCCGAAGCCCGGGGTCAGCGGCGTAACGCGGCACCAGGTGCACGTGCAGGTGAAAGACCTCCTGGCCCGCGACCTCGCCCGCGTTGCTGAGCAGGTTGATGCCGTCGGCGCCCAGCCGCTCCACCAGCAGCCGTGCGGTGGCGTTGATCGCGGGGACGATCTCACTGAGCGCCTCGTCGCCTGCCAACAGATCGTTCACGTGACGTCGCGGAATCACCAGGGTGTGACCCCGCTTCCATGGGTTGATGTCGAGAAAGGCCACCGCGGCCTGATCGGCATAGACCTGGCGCGAAGGAACATCACCGGCGACGATAGCGCAGAACAGGCAATCCATGACCCGTAATGTAGACCGGTCACCAACCCCTGCGCGGATGATGCGCGACCAGAACTTACGGGACGATGCGCGACCAGAACTCACGGGTAGGCAGGCACAGCGGTTGCCACCATCCCAGTGCGCGCGATGCGCGACGGCCCTGCGCGTAGCTGGCCACTTTGCTGCGTCCCCCCTCCCTTCACCGTACCGTCGAGGGCCGATCCATCAGCCCGGCTGCACCAGGCAGTCCCCGGAGGCCGGGCACCTGATCACCCCGTGTTGGAACACCCCCACGACGGACGATCCGGACGCTGCACCGTCCGCGACCGGAAAGCCCAGCGCCGACGCCGGCCCGCCCGCGCTGCGATAGGCAGTTGCGAGCCGCCCGTTCAGCCGTCGGGAGCCGGTGGCCTTCGACCAGTAGAGGTCGCCCTTGCTGAACCGCGCCGCCAGACCTCCGGCCACCGCAACCTCGTTGGCGATCGGCGCGCCGAGGGATCCGGTGGTGCCGCCTTCGACGTTCTGCCAGCGGTCGCTGTTGGCCGTGCCCGGTTTGAGGCCGGCGAACACGCCGAAGAGTCGCTCCTTCAACCCGAAGGTGCGCTTGAACGCGCCGCCGGTCACCGTGAGGCTGCTCTTCGACCCGGCGATCACCACCGAGTCGGCGCGTCCGCCCCACCATCCGTGGCCGTCGCGCGCGCTCACCCGCACGCTGCTCAGCGTGCCGATCGACGGGTAGGCCGACTTGATCCGTGCCGCCGAGAGGAAGATCGACCAGGCCTGGTTGTGCATTCGTCCGTCGTAGGGGTCGGCCTTGGCGACCAGATAGGGCAGGCCGCCGTCCGCGGAGTGACCGCCGTTGCTCGAGCTGAACATGGTCAGCGCTACCGCGCCCCGGTAGGTCACCACCCGGTTCGCCGTGGCCGCGACGGCTGCGTTGCCGCCCGAGGTCTCGTCGTCCTGCCCGCCGTACACCTGGCAGGCGGCGGTGTCGCACAGGTCGTAGACCGAACCCTGCGGGCTGCGCTGAAAGCGGGCCGCGTACGAACGGGCCGCGACGGCCTGCGCCTGCACCGCCTCGGCATGCCACGAGGTGGGCATCTCGCGTGGAACCACCCCACGCAGGTAGCTCTCCATGGTCACGGTGTTCACCGTTCTCGCGCCGGAACCGAAGAAGCGCAGCGCCAGCTTGCCTCGGTAGTCGCGATTCCTGCCGCCGGGCAGGCGCACGGTGACCAGACCGCGGGACGGGTTGTCGATGCTCCACACCCTGGTCGTGGTGAGCGTGGTGGTACGGGTGACCCAGGCCGACTTGCTGTTCAGGTACTGCAGCACCCGTTTCGAACCGGAACGCTTGATGCGCCACTGGCGGTACTTCGAACCGGTCGGCAGCGTGTAGGTATGGCCTGCCGCGTCGCGCACCCGCTGTCCCGCGGACGGCACCACGTTCAGCGTCTTGTCGTTGTCGGCGGTGATCCAGACCCGCAGGGTGGTGCCGCCGGCCAGCTTTTTCAGCGTCGTGCCTGGGTAGTAGAACGAGAGAATCTTTTCGTGCGACAGCCCTGCGTCGGCCGCGCCGTAGGCGCCGTACTGCGACATGCCCTTGCCGTGACCCCAGCCGGCGCCGGTCACCACCAGGTAGCCGTTCAGCGGACGCACGGCAGTCTCCGCCGCGTCCGCGGTGGGGGAGGCGGCGCTCAGGCCGGCGGTGACCAGCGCCAGTGCGGTCGCAACCGCAGCAAATCCGGCTCGAACCATGGCGCCACCTCGGGGGAGAAGAGCAATTCCGCCCATGGTTGCCCGGTTCTCGACCGGACACAACCGTGTTCTCAACCCCGGGTTGCGAGTGCGGGCGACTCGTGGCGCATGGGGGGCGCACCTCGCCGGGGGCAGGTCACCCGCTGCCCGCGACCCTCGCCCCGAGCCGCGGTCAAGGCCATTGGGGACATGCTGACCAATCGCTGGTCGATCGTCGAGACCCTCGTAGTGGGGGTTCGACACGCTCGGCCAACGCGGCTCGCCGCATTGATCAGCGTCCTGTCGCAGTGCGAGTCGCGGCTGACAGCGGCTGGGTTTCAGCACCGACTGCGGTACCAAAACCCACCCGCTCCCGAAGAGTGAACCGAGACCAGCTCTCCGAGCGGTGCTCGTGGACCGCGCGGGGCATGGCGGGCGCCCACTTGGGCGTGGCCGACGACGCCTGGCTGCCGGGCGGGCGTCGTCATCGGATGCCGCGAACCTCGTCCACATCCTGAAAACACCGGTCCGAAAGTTGACACCGACCCGTCCACGGCGAAAACTGTTGCCGTGCGGAACCTCAACCTCGTACTTGTGTAGCGTGTCAGCCGACTAGTCGACCGACACGCACCCTCGCCTGCCGACGCAGCGGGGGTTTTTTCATGCACAGCCTGAGCCGCAACCACCACCTGCTGAAAGGGGACGGAGATGTCCGAGACCATGGCACCACCGATGCTGACCGGGGCGCAGGCCCTCGTCGAGTCCCTGGAGCGGGTCGGCGTAGAGGTCATCTTCGGCATCCCGGGCGGCGCGATCCTGCCGGCCTATGACCCGCTCGGCCAGTCCAAACTGATCCGGCACATCCTGGTGCGGCACGAGCAGGGCGCCGGGCATGCGGCCGAGGGGTACGCGGTCGCGACCGGCAAGGTCGGCGTGTGCATCGCCACCTCCGGCCCGGGCGCCACCAACCTGGTCACCGCGATCGGCGACGCCTACATGGATTCGGTGCCGATCGTCGCGATCACCGGCCAGGTCAACAGCAGTTCGATCGGCACGGACGCCTTTCAAGAGGCCGACATCCGGGGCATCACCTTTCCGATCACCAAGCACAGCTTTCTGATCACACGGGCAGAAGACATTCCCAGCGCCATCGCCGCCGCCTTTCACATCGCTCGCACCGGACGTCCGGGCCCGGTGCTGGTCGACATCGCCAAGGACGCCCTGGCGACGGCCGCGCCGTTCGAGTGGCCCGAGGTGATCGACCTGCCCGGCTACCACCCGGTCACCCAGCCCCACGTCAAGCAGATTCGCGAAGCGGCCCGGCTGATCGGTGAGGCGCAGCGTCCGGTGCTGTACGTCGGCGGCGGCGTGATCAAGGCCCAGGCCGCCGACGATCTGGCCAAGCTGGTCGAGATCACCGGCATCCCCGTGGTCACCACCCTGATGGCGCGGGGGTCCTTTCCCGACAGCAACGAACTCAACATGGGCATGCCGGGCATGCACGGCACGGTCGCCGCGGTCGGCGCCCTGCAGCGCGCCGACCTGTTGATCGCCCTCGGCACCCGCTTCGACGACCGGGTGACCGGCAGGCTGGACACCTTCGCACCCGGCGCGAAGGTGATTCACGCCGACATCGACCCGGCCGAGATCAGCAAGAACCGGCTGGCCGACGTGCCGATCGTGGGCGATGTGAAGAACGTCATCGACGGCCTGAACGGGGTGCTGCGCGGCGCCGACCTGCCCGACATCACCGCCTGGCGGCGCTACCTGATCGCGCTCAAGAACAAGTACCGGGTGCCGACCGAACCCACCCACGAGGGCATGCTGTCGCCCGAGTTCGTGATCAAGCGGATCGGCGAGCTGACCGGTCCCGACGCGTACTACGCCGCCGGTGTGGGCCAGCACCAGATGTGGTCGGCGCAACTGCTGCCCTTCGAACGTCCGGGCCGCTGGCTCAACTCGGGCGGCGCGGGCACCATGGGCTACTGCGTGCCCGCGGCAATGGGTGCGCAGGTGGGTCAACCGGACGCGGTGGTGTGGGGCATCGACGGCGACGGCTGTTTTCAGATGACGAACC
>DAOSUG010000188.1:0-3211 GCA_035378545.1 Micropruina sp.
CGTCCGAGTATCAGCGCCGATCAGCGAACAGCATTCACCGGTCGCCGAATGTGGCGCCCATCGTGTAGGGAACCTTGCTCGTCATCGTCTTTTTCCACGACTTCGTCGTGTTCCATTCACTGATCACCGTGGTGAAGCTGTAGTAGCCGACCGTGCGATGGCAGAACACCGTCTGACCTGGCTTGAGCACGAAATCGCCCGCCACCTCGCGAGCCAGCGAGGCCGACATGCTGACCTCCGTGTGTAGCGTCACGCCGGCGGTGGCCTTCGCGAGCCCGAAGATCTTGCCCTCGATCGAGGCCGAGACCTCGGCGCCGGCCTTCATGCCCCAGGTGGCCGTGTCCGACCACTTGCAGTAGGCATGCACCTTGATCTTCTTGGTCTTGTTGCGGATCGGAATGGTGTCGACATAGATCTCGTGGTACTTCGGCTTGCTGACCGTGATGCACCGGCCACCGCTGGTGCTGCTGTGCGGATCGCACCAGGTGTGGCTAGCCGCCTGCGCGGGTGCGGCAACCGCCGACATTGCGATCATGGCGAACAGCCCCACGATCAGTACCACTGACTTTCGAAGCACGACCGATTCTCCTGACGGGGGATGACGGCTGCCAAGGTAGTCCCAGGCACAGCGGTGCGTCAACGGTACGTTCCACAACTGTCGTGCTCGTACCGCTATACCTGCCCCACCGTTGGTTGCTCATCCACCCGGCGCACCCAACGACCGGTGTCGAGCCAGCGCTGCAGACGCTCGACGCTGGCGGCCACGAAACTGGGCCTGAGTGCGCGCAGGCGGGCGTTGGTCTGGTCGATCAGGTCGCTGACGATCAGCAGGTTGCGTCCGGCGACCATAGCTTCGTGCTGCTCGTCGGTGACCGGCGGCAGCGAGCGGACGGTGCTGTACCCCGCCTTCAGTTCCTCCTCCGCCCCGGCGTCGTCGCGCAGGTAGTAGGCGCAGATGGCTAGGTCGAGCGCCGGCACGCCGAGTCCGGCGTCATCGAAGTCGAAGACCCTGAGTCGTCCCCGGTGCCACTTGAGGTTCTCGCCGTGCAGGTCGGCGTGCAGGGCGATGACGGTATCGGCGGCGAAGGCCTCATTCTGCAGGGCCTGGGCGCGGTCGTAGGCCGTCGTCAACACGGACCGCGCACGAGCGTCCAGTGCCGGGTGATCCCCGAGCCGGTTGGGCAGGTCCGTGAGCACGTCGTCGAACGGACTGAACGCCGCACCCGCAGGCATCGTCCAGTGAGCAGCGTTCTGGTGCAGGATGGCCATGGCGACTCCGACAGCGCGGGCCTCGGTGCGGCTCCAGTGAATGCCGAGGTTGCGCCCGTCCAGCCACGAGAACAGCACCATGGGCAGGCCACCGACATGGTCGCGGCTTGGCACCACGGTGAACAACGCCTCCTCCCGGGTGCGCTGCGGGGTCGGCACGTGCAGTTCGGTCTGCGCGCTCAGGTGGGCCAGCCAGGTGACCTCACCCCGTAGGTGGGCGATGGTCTTGTGCGGCTGGGTGTTGACCCGTAGGGCAAAGCGCCGGCCGTCGGCGGCATCGACCCGAAAGGTCGTGTTGTACCCGTGGTAGAGCAGGGTGATCCGGGCGTCGGGCAGGTTCCACATCGGTAGTGCGGAGCGGACCAGCCTGCGCAACCTGTCGACCTGCGTCCGTGCTGTCAGTTCACCGAACGGCTTGGTCATGCCCGGCAGCTTAAGCCAGGAGCCACCGAGGTGCGCCGTCGCGAGCGGCACCAGGCGGGTGGGCCGGCAGGACGTACCGCGCAAGGGCATACCCGGCGTCGGATGAGCGTGGCCGACGCAGCCAGGACGCCCGAGTGGGGGTCGCGCAGCAGGCGCAGATCGGTGGATCCGGGTGGAGCGCGGAGCCGGGCGAGTTCTGGGGCGTCTTTTCAATCGGGGCGCGGTGCCACGCCGTCAGCCGGTGGTGTCGACCCCCTCGACGGCGGGCGCGGGCCAGACCACCGGCACGTCCGAGACGAAGGCCCGCACCAGGTCCTCCGCTCCTTCGAGCGCCGAGATCTCGTTGGCCGCGATCTCGGCCTCGATGCCCGGCCGCAGGGTGCGCACGCGGGGAGAGTTGCGGACGCCGTCGAGCACCTCGCCCTCGACCAACGACCACAACCATTCGATCTGCTGCTTCGCCCGGCGGGGTTCCAGGCCGCCGTGCGACTGCAGGTAGGCGCGGTGGTCCAGGACCGCCTGCCAGACCTCGTCCAGACCCTTGCCGGTGTATGACGACGAGGTGAGCACCGGTGGACGCCGCGCGTTCGGGTCGGAGCTGATCAGCTTCATCGCGATGGTCAGCTCGCGAGCGGTCACCCGGGCCTCGCCCTCGTGGTCGCCGTCGGCCTTGTTGACCGTGATCACGTCGGCCATCTCGAGGATGCCGCGCTTGATGCCCTGCAGTTGATCGCCGGCCCGAGCCAGGGTGATCAGCAGAAACGTGTCGACCATGCCCGAAACCGCCACCTCGGACTGCCCAACCCCGACCGTCTCGACCAGAATCACGTCGAAGCCCGCTGCCTCCATCACGATCATCGACTCGCGGGTCGCCCGGGCAACGCCACCCAGATGCCCCCCGGACGGCGACGGACGCACGTACGCGTTCTCGGACTCGGTCAAAGCCGCCATGCGGGTGCGGTCGCCGAGGATCGAGCCACCGGTGCGCGACGAAGACGGGTCGACGGCCAACACGGCGATGCGGTGCCCCTGGTCGATCAGCCGGACCCCCAGCGCGTCGATGAAGGTGGATTTACCCGCGCCCGGCACTCCGGTGATGCCGACCCGCACCGAGTTGCCGCTGGCCGGCCGCAACAACCGCAGCAACTGCTTGGCCTGCTCACGGTGATCGGCACGGGACGACTCGACCAAAGTGATGGCCCGCGCGATGTGTGGACGGGAACCCTGCCGCACCTGCTCGGCCAGCTCCACCGGGGTCATCCTTCGCATGTGCTCACCCTCTCAAACTCTTGCGGCTCGTGGTCTCGTCCGACCCAACGGGCGGTCGGTACAGACGAGAGTTGACTCCGAGATCCCGGCGTCCACCGGGATGACGAATGCGCCGACGTGACCTCCACCCGACCCCCGCCCCCGCCACGACAGCGCCCAGAGGTGCCGACCCGACCGACCGAGATCCCGGCATTCGCCGGGATGACGGGCGGTGCCGGGATGACGAATGCGCCGACGTGACCTCGACCCG
>DAOSUG010000188.1:3311-5079 GCA_035378545.1 Micropruina sp.
GCCGGGATGACGGGCGGTGCCGGGATGACGAATGCGCCGACGTGACCTCGACCCGACCGCGGCCCTCGCCGCGCCAGCACCCAAAGGTGCCGACCCGACCGACCGAGATCCCGGCATTCGCCGGGATGACGGGCGGTGCCGGGATGACGGGCGGTGCCGGGATGACGACGGCGGGTTGCGAGATCCTGACGTTCGCCGAGATGACGACGGCGGGTTGCGAGACCCGGCGTCCGCCGGATGACGGCTGCACCGACGACACCTCGAACGTCTGCTCAGTCCTCCAACCGATCCCGCAGCTTCTGCAGCAACTCCACCGCAGCCTCCGGGATGATCGTGCCGGGCGGGTAGATCGCGTCCGCCCCCTTGGCCCGCAGCTCGTCGAAGTCCTGCGCCGGGATCACGCCGCCGACCACGATCATCATGTCGTCGCGGCCGAGCTTGTCGAGTTCGGCCCGCAGCGCCGGCACCAGGGTCAGGTGACCTGCGGCCAGCGACGACACGCCGACCACGTGCACGTCGGCCTCCACCGCCTGCCGCGCGACCTCGGCCGGCGTCTGGAACAGCGGGCCGACATCGACGTCGAAGCCGAGGTCGGCGAAGGCCGTCGAGATCACCTTCTGGCCGCGGTCGTGCCCGTCCTGGCCCATCTTGGCCACCAGGATGCGCGGACGCCGTCCCTCGGCCTTCTCGAAGTCCTCCACCAGCGCCCGCGCCTTCTCGACGCCGCTGGTCTGACCGGTCTCGCTGCGGTACACGCCACTGATCGTACGGATCTGTGCGGTGTAGCGCCCGAAGACCTGCTCGAGGGCGTCCGAGATCTCACCGACGGAGGCCGACTTGCGCGCGGCGTCGATGGCCAGGTGCAGCAGGTTGCGTTCGGGATCGGTCGGGTCGGGGTTGGCCGCCGCCCAGCTCAGCTTCTCGAGCGCCGCCTTGGTGACCGCCTCGTCGCGCTGCCCACGCAGCCGCTGCAGCTTGGCGATCTGCTCGTCGCGCACCTTGGCGTTGTCGACCTTCAGCACCTCCGGTGGCTCGTCGTGCTCGACGATGTACTTGTTGACGCCGATCAGCGGCTGCCGTCCGGAGTCGATCCGGGCCTGGGTGCGGGCCGCGGCCTCTTCGATGCGCATCTTGGGAATGCCGGCCTCGATCGCCTTGGCCATGCCGCCGGCCGCCTCGACCTCGCTGATCAGTTCCCACGCCTTCGCGGCCAGCTCGTAGGTGAGCCGCTCGACGTAGGCCGAACCCGCCCAGGGGTCGACCACCCGCGTGGTGCCCGACTCCTGCTGAATGAACAGCTGGGTGTTGCGGGCGATCCGGGCCGAGAAGTCGGTCGGCAGCGCGATCGCCTCGTCCAGGGCGTTGGTGTGCAGCGACTGGGTGTGGCCCTGCGTGGCGGCCATCGCCTCCAGGCAGGTGCGTCCGACGTTGTTGAACACGTCCTGCGCGGTGAGCGACCAGCCCGAGGTCTGCGAATGGGTGCGCAGTGACATGGACTTGGGGTTCTTCGGCCCGAAATCGCGGACGAGGCGCGCCCACAGCAACCGCGCGGCCCGGAACTTCGCCACCTCCATGAAGAAGTTCATGCCGACGGCCCAGAAGAAGCTCAGCCGCGGCGCGAACTGGTCGACCTTCAGGCCCACCGATTCGCCTGCGCGGATGTACTCCACGCCGTCGGCCAGCGTGTAGGCCATCTCGATGTCGGCCGTCGCGCCGGCCTCTTGCATGTGGTAGCCCGAGATCGAGATCGAGTTGAACTTGGGCATGT